>NZ_QOZT01000169.1:0-1255 GCF_003345135.1 Acidovorax sp. BoFeN1 | reverse complement strand
CTAGTACATCGTTCCGTTAAAACATTTACGTAAATGTGATCATGTGCGATCATGCCAACCCAGCGATTCCTTTTGGAGGCTGGCATGGCAAGACGGACGGGGCGAGCGGCGTTGGTGTTGAGCGGGGAGCACAAGGCAATGCTCGACGAACTTGCGGGCTCGCGCACGGCGCCGACGCGCGAAGTCGAACGAGCCCGGGTGCTGCTGGCGTACGCCGATGGGCAATCGCCCACGCAGATACAGCGCGCACTGGGTACATCCCGCCCGACGATCTACAAATGCATCGACAAGGCCTTGGCGACGGGTGTGGCGACGGGGTTGCAGGATCGCTACCACCGGCCGCACCCACCGCAAATCACCGATGACGCTCGTGCGTGGGTCGTGGACTTGGCTTGTCGCAAGCCCAAGGACTTGGGCTACGCCGCAGAGCTGTGGACGCTGTCGGCGTTGGCCGCGCACGTCAGCGCGAACGCACACAGCGCGGGCTTCGCGCGACTGGCTCGGGCGGGCAAGACCACGGTCTGGCGCATCCTCGACGCCCACGAACTCAAGCCACACCGCGTGCGCTACTACCTTGAGCGGCGCGACGCGCAGTTCGAGCGCAAGATGGCCGAAGTGCTGATGGTCTATCGCGACGTGAACCTGTACCGCGCCGATGCGGTCCACGACGCGCGTCCCGCGTCGATCTATACCGTCAGCGTCGATGAGAAGCCGGGCGTGCAGGCACTCGGCGTGACAGCCCCCGATCTGCCGCCGGTGGCCGGCGTACACCCCGGCGTGGGGCGTGATCACGAATACGTGCGCCACGGCACCTTGTCGATCATTGCAGCGCTGGACCTGCACAGCGGCGAGATCATCGCCAACGTCGAGCCGCGCCATCGCAGTCGCGAGTTCATCGCACTGCTCGAGCGCCTGCATGCGCACTACCCGAGCGAGGCCGTTATCCGCGTCGTGCTGGACAACCACAGCGCCCACATCTCCAAGGAGACGATGGCCTACTTGGCGAGTCGCCCCGGACGTTTCGAGTACGTGCATACCCCAAAGCACGGCTCCTGGCTCAATCTCGTCGAGTCGGCCTTCTCGAAGATGGCTCGCTCGTTCCTGCGGCACATCCGGGTCGCTTCGCTCGACGAACTCAAGCTGCGCATCCTCAAAGGCATCGACGAGATGAATGCCCAACCCGTTCGCTTCCAATGGAAGAGCTTCGACTTCCAAATGGCTGAAACGTAAAGCTTTTGCGGAAACGATGTACTAG
>NZ_QOZT01000168.1:0-1273 GCF_003345135.1 Acidovorax sp. BoFeN1 | reverse complement strand
AGTTTTTCTGCGAGGGAGTTTCGCGATGCGCTGGGCATGTTCGCCACCGGGGTGACCATCGTGACGGCCCGCAATGCACAGGGTCAGCCCATCGGGCTCACCGCCAATTCGTTCAATTCAGTTTCGCTGGAGCCGCCCCTGGTGCTGTGGAGCCTGTCGCGCGCGGCCGCCTCGATGCCGGCCTTTGCCAACGGCTCCCACTACGCCATCAATGTGCTGGCAGCCGACCAGAAGGCCCTGGCCGAGCGCTTTGCCTCCCGCGGAGTCGACCGCTTCGCCGGTGTGGAACACCACTCGGGCATCAGCGGCGCCCCGTTGCTGGAGGGCGCTGCGGCCACCTTCGAGTGCTTCAACCGCAGCCGCTACGAAGAAGGCGACCATGTGATTTTTGTCGGTGAGGTCGAGCGCTGCCAGCACCACGGTGGCATGTCGCCCCTGCTGTACCACGGCGGGCGGTTCTACACCGAGCACCCGCTCTGAGCGGACAGTCCATGGCCCAGACACTTCAAGTGCTCAGCGTGAATGTAGGAACGGCCCAGCCCGTGCGCATCGGCGAGCGCAAGATCCTCACCGCCATCGGCAAATCATGCACGCCCGGCCCCGTTGCCGTGGGACGGCTGGGCCTGGCGGGCGACGAGCAGGCCGACCTGAGCGTGCACGGCGGCCTGGACAAGGCGGTGTATGCCTACCCGGCGGTGCACTACGCCTTCTGGCAAGCCCAACGGCGCGAGCGCGGGATCAGCCCGTTCGACGAGCCGCTGCCACCCGGTTTCATGGGCGAAAACCTCACGGTCGATGGCCTGCTGGAACACGAGGTGTATGTGGGCGACCGGCTGCACTTTCCCGATTGCGTGCTGCGCGTGGCGGCACCGCGCGAGCCTTGCTACAAATTCAATGCCGTCATGGGGTTCGCGCAAGCCGGCCGCGCCATGGCCATTGCCGGGTGCTGCGGCTACTACCTGGCGGTAGAGCAGACTGGCACCATCGCGGCGGGCCAGCAGGCCACGCTCGAACCTGGGCAGCGTGGGCTGAGCATTGCGCAGGCATTTGCCGGGAAATTCGCGAAGCACGCGCGCTGAGACGCGTTTTACTTCGTTTTTTATAGCTGCTAGCGCTTTTTGATAGGGCGCTAGAGCCCTGTTTCATGGTTCTCTTCTATTTCGGGTGGCGTACAACATTCCCCACTGAGTCCATGGTCAGGCCCTTGCTTTTAGCAGAGGATTGCCCGGCAGGTGGGTAAGTTTGCCGGCGATCAGGAACGCCATGGCGATGA
>NZ_QOZT01000167.1:0-1325 GCF_003345135.1 Acidovorax sp. BoFeN1 | reverse complement strand
CAGTAGTGTCCGGCTTATTTGATGCTGAAGGGCGGCAACGCCAGTATTGAAGCGGGTTTCAGAGGATTCATGGGTGTCCACGATTTGAATTTCGTTTAGCTCATTTGCGATGCTCGCGGGTTTCAACAACCCGGAGTGGCGCATGAATGTGGGCAAGACGCTGTTCGCACAGGTAATGGAGTTCGTGCCTTGGAAGACCTTCTCGCGCATCATCGACCGCCACGATGGCGATGCAGGTGTTCGCACCCTGGGATGCGCGGACCTGTTTCGCGTCATGGCGTTTTCCCAGCTCACATGGCGCGAATCGCTGCGCGACATCGAAGCCTGCCTGGCCGCCAATCGTGGCAAGCTATTTCACATGGGTTTGAAGGCACCCCCAGCACGCTCGACGTTGGCCGATGCGTTGAACTCGCGCGACTGGCGGATTTACCATGCGCTGGCGCAGCGGCTGATCGTGCGGGCCAGAGCCCTGTATGCCCAAGAGCCAACGGTGCTCGATCTCGATGCCAGTGTGTACGCCTTGGACGCCACCACCATCGACCTGTGCCTGAGCTTGTTCGACTGGGCGCCGTTTCGTTCGACCAAGGCCGCCATCAAGCTGCACACGCTGCTGGACCTGCGCGGTGCCATTCCCGCGTTCATTCACATCAGCGACGGCAAACTCCACGACGTCAACGTACTCGACATCCTGCCTGTCGAGGCGGGCGCTTTTTACGTGATGGATCGTGGATACGTCGACTTTGCTCGCCTGTATGCCATGCATCAGGCTGGCGCATTCTTCGTCACCCGAGCCAAAGCGGGCATGGATGCTCGGCGCGTGTACTCCGATCCCGTCAATCGCAGCACAGGCATCATCTGCGACCAGCGCGTAATGCTCAACGGCCATTACTCGGCCAAGAAGTACCCTGAGCACCTGCGGCGCATCCGATTCAAAGACCCCGAATCGGGCAAGACGCTGGTCTTTCTGAGCAACAACACGACGCTGCCAGCCTTGTCGATTGCCGCGCTCTACAAAAGTCGCTGGCAGGTCGAGCTGTTCTTCAAATGGATCAAGCAGCACCTGCGTATCAAGCGGTTCCTGGGTACTAGCGAGAACGCCGTCAAGACACAGATCTGGTGCGCCGTGTCCACCTACGTGCTCATTGCCATCGTCAAGAAGGAGCTTCATCTCGATGCTTCGCTCTACACATGTCTACAGATCTTGTCAGTGTCAGTTTTTGAGAAAACCCAGATTTCATGCGCCTTGCAGGCCGACCGATCCCAATCCATTGAGACACCCATCGCTAACCAGTTGAATTTGTTCAACTTTTAACCGGACACTACTG
>NZ_QOZT01000166.1:0-1335 GCF_003345135.1 Acidovorax sp. BoFeN1 | reverse complement strand
TAGCAGGCTGCTGAAATACTCCCCACCGACAGTCCGCGACAGCCGCCCAGCCGCGACAATCAAGCCCCCCACTGACCAGACAGACGAGCCATCCATGCGCGGAGCCGACACCTTCACCGAGAGCCTGTTCACGATGCGCCACCTCGATGACTTCGTGCCCGCCGACCACCCCCTGCGGGTGATCCGCATCATGGTCAACAAGGCCCTGGAGAACATGGACGATCTGTTTGCCCGGATGTATGCGGCCGACATCAAAGGCGGGCGCCCCAGCATTGCCCCCGAGAAGCTGCTGCGCGCCATGCTCATCCAGGTGCTCTACAGCGTGCGCTCGGAGCGCCAGCTCATGGAGCAGACCCAGTACAACCTTCTGTTTCGCTGGTTCATTGGCCTGGCCATGGACGATGCCGTTTGGGTGCCCACCGTCTTCAGCAAGAACCGCGAACGTCTGATCGAGCACGATGCGGTCATCGAGTTCTTCAATCAGATCGTGCAACAAGCCCAGGAGCAGGAACTGCTCTCGGGCGAGCACTTCAGCGTGGATGGCACCCTGATCCAGGCCTGGGCGGGCCACAAGAGTTTTGTGCGCAAAGACCGCCAGGGCGACGACGATACCGACGCGGGCAACTTCAAAGACCAAAAGCGCAGCAACGACACCCACGAGTCCACAACGGACGCGGATGCAAGGCTGTACCGCAAGGGCAAGACGGCCAGTGAGTTGCGCTTCATGGGCCACACACTCACCGACAACCGCCACGGGCTGGTGGTCAGCGCCGTGGTCACACAGGCCGACGGATATGCAGAGCGCGAAGCGGCCAAGGCCATGATCAACGATGCGCGACAGGCACTGCCCGGCGATGACCCCATCACGATCACGCTGGGCGCAGACAAGGGTTACGACGCCAGGGAGTTCATCGACGCGCTGCAAGAGATGAACGTGCTGCCCCATGTGGCGCAGAACAAATCAGGGCGTCAATCGGCGGTGCCTGACAGGATCGCGGGCAGCGAAGGCTACGCCATCTCCCAGCAAAAGAGAAAGCTGATCGAACAAGGCTTTGGCTGGGCCAAGACGGTGGGGCACATGCGCCAGGTGCTGGTGCGCGGGATCAAGAAGGTGGACCAGATGTTTGTGCTGACGATGGCGGGCTACAACCTCACGCGGTTGCGCAGCCTGGGGCAAATCCGTCTGCAGGGGCAGATGTGAAGGCAAAAGGGGCAAAAAAACCGTGCTTTGCGACTGAAAGCAGGCGATTTTGAGGGGTTGACTTTCAGGATACGGAAAAATGCGGCTACGGCCGCTGAACAGGTTCGGACGCTGGGGAGTATTTCAGCAGCCTG
>NZ_QOZT01000165.1:0-1372 GCF_003345135.1 Acidovorax sp. BoFeN1 | reverse complement strand
CCCCCCACCAACTGCGCCTGATCATCGACCCCGCCAGCCTGGGCTTCGCCACCACCGCCGAGCTGCAAGGCCAGCCCCTGCCCTGGATCGGCCAGGAGCGCGCCCAGGCCGCCGCGCAGTTTGGCCTGAACCTGCAGCAGCCCGACTACCACCTGTTTGTGCTGGGCGAAGTGGGCAGCGGCCGCGCATCGCTGCTGCGCCAGGCCATGCACGAGGCCGCCGCCCAGCGCCCCGTGCCGCCCGACCTGTGCTACCTGCACAACTTTGACCACCCCGAGCGCCCCCGCGCACTGCGCCTGCCCGCAGGCCAGGGCCGGCAGCTGCGCCAGGGCATGGGCAACGTGGCGCGCAACCTGCAGGCCGACATCCCCAAGCGCCTGGCCAGCCCCGACTTCAAGGCCGAAGCCGGGCGCCTGCAGCAGCAGTGGCAGGCGCAGGAATCCGCCGCGTTTGCACAGCTCGACGAATTTGCCAAGGCGCGCCAGTTCAACCTGACGCGCGAAGGCGGGCAGATGGTGTTCACCCTCACGGGCGCGCGCGGCCAGCCGCTGACCGAAGCCGAGGCCCGCGCCCTGCCGCCCGAGCGCCGCGCCGAAATCGACCTGGCCGAGCAAGCCCTGCGCGCCGAGATCGGCCGCTTTCTGGACACCATGCGCCCGCTGGAACGCGCCCGCGACGAGGCCCTGGCCGCCCTGCGCCGCCACACCATCAAGCCGCTGGTGGAGCAAGGCCTGGACGGACTGCGCCAGGGCCTGCGCAAGCAGATCAAGGACGGCGCCAAGCTTTCGCAATGGCTGGAGCGCGTGGAGCGCGCGCTGCTCGAGCACATCGACCTGTTCGAGCCCCTGCACGACCAGGAGCCCGACAGCGACGCCGAAGCCGACCGCAAGGACGCGCTGGACGACCTGCTGGCCCGCTGCCAGGTGAACCTGGTGGTGGACAACGACGGCCGCACCGCCGCCCCCGTGGTGGTGGAAGACCACCCCACCGCACGCACCCTGTTCGGCAGCATCGAGCACGGGCTGGATTCCGACACCGTGCAGTCCGACCACACCGGCATCCTGGCCGGCAGCCTGCTCAAGGCGCACGGCGGCTTCATCCTGCTGCACCTGCAGGACGTGGCGGCCGAAGAAGGCCTGTGGCCGCGCCTGCGCCGCTTTCTGCGCTGCGGCCGCCTGCAGATCGAAGAAGGCGCAGGCGGTGGCGGCCCCGCCGCCCACGGCCCCGGCGCGCCCGCCGCGCTGCTGCCCGAGCCCGTGGATGTGGAAGTCAAGATCGTGCTGATCGGATCGGTGGAGGAGTACTACGCCCTGCAAGAGGCCGACCCCGACGCCGCCCGCCGCTTTCGCGCCAAGGTGGACTTTGTAGAGCG
>NZ_QOZT01000164.1:0-1462 GCF_003345135.1 Acidovorax sp. BoFeN1 | reverse complement strand
GGCTGGTGCGGTGTCGGCGGCCGGGGGCGTGTTGTTGACCTGGGCGGGGCTTTTGGCAATGTCGCTCAGGTTGATGCGGCCGTTTTCGTTGATGGTGATGCGCGCAAAGAAGTCGGCCAGGCTGGTCTCTTTGACCTCCACCCGGGGGGCGGTGTCGGGCGCCAGGGCCACGCTCAGGCCGCGCAGGCCCAGGCTCTTCCAGGCCAGCAGTTCTTCGCCCACCTGGTCTGCGGTCTTGGGCGTGGCGGCAGCCGTGCTGTTGGCGCGCAGCTCGTCGATGGCGGCATCGCCGCTCACGCGCAGCGTGGTGCCGCGCGCGCTTTGGGCCATGGCCACCTGGCCCCGAAAACCCGCCTCGGCGTGCAGCAACTCGATGGCGAACCGGTCGGCCAGGTAGCCGTCCAGGGCGTGCAGGGGCAGGCGGCTGGCTTCCAGGCGACCTTGCGTGGCAAAGGGCTGGGGCGTCAGCGTGCCCCGGTAGTCGAGCTTGCCGGCGTTGCCCCGGGATTCGACTAAGCCGGCGTTGCCGCGGCGTGCGGCCACCCGGGCCGAGAGCTGGAAGGCCTCGGGCTTGCCGCCGTCCAGCGCCAGGTTGCGCGCCTGCAGGCTCAGCGCCGACAGGTTCAGCGCCACGGGGCGGGGCTGGGCGCGGTCGGCAAAGGCCATGCTGCCCTCGTCCACAGCCAGCTCGCCCAGGCGCACGCGCCATGCGGGCGCAGCGGGTGGCGGTGCGGAGGCTTGCGCTGTGGTGGCGCTGGAGGGACTGGCGGCGGGCGCGGACTTGAGCCAGCGCTCGGCCATCCAGAGGCCATCGGCGGCGCGTTCCACCGTGGCCTTGGGCTGGGTGATGCCCAGGCGCTCGATGTCCACGGTGCGCGTGTCCAGGTTTAGCTTCAGGCCGTCCAGCGCCAGCTTGCCCACGCTGGCCAGCGCGGTCTTGCCCTGTTGCAGGGACAGTTGCTCCAGCGCCAGGGGCCCCGCGCCGAGCGTGATGCCCGTAGCGCCTGCCTTGGCGGCGTCGCCAGCAGGGGCTTGCCACTGCAGGGCCAGCTCGCCGCTGACCAGGCCGGTCAGCACGGGCTCCAGCGTCTGGGCCAGGTAGGGCGCGGCCAGTTGCAGAGCGAGGGCCTGGGCAGTCAGGCGCACCTCGGCGGCACGGTCGGTGGCCTGACCCTTGAAAGCCAGGGTGCTGCCCTGCACGCCCAGCGCGCCCGTGAAGGTGAGCGGGGCCTTGAAGGGATAGGCCACATCGGCCACATCCAGCGTGAGGTCGGTGGCCTCCAGCGCGGCGGCGGGGCGGGTGCTCTGGTCGCTCCAGCGCACCTGGCCCTTGCGCACGGCGGCCTGCGCCACCGCATGGGCGCGGACGGTGGTCTGCACCTCGTCGACACCGCCTCGGGCCGGGTCATCGAGGAACAGCCACGCTTCGTCGAGGATCAGCAGCGTTGGCGCACCGTCGAAG
>NZ_QOZT01000163.1:0-1588 GCF_003345135.1 Acidovorax sp. BoFeN1 | reverse complement strand
GTCGGAGATGGGGGCTGGATGGGCTCTGTGGGCTCGGTCATGCGCGGATTGTGCGGCAGCTGCCACCCCTGTCATGTAGGCGGCCATCGCCTGTAGGCGGGTGGTGTCAAAGTGCACTCCAAAACCCGTGTTGTTTGCCGGTTTGTCGTGAGGCCTTGCCGCTAGCATTGCGCGATGCAAGCTGACACAAGACGCCCCATGCGCACCCGCGTGAACTTCCTGGATGGCACGGTCATGGGGCGCCCTTGGGGGCGGCGGCGCAGCGCTGCGCCAGTGACCGAGGCCACCGCCGCAGCCCATGCAGTTTCAGGCATAGCCCATGGCCACCATGAGCACACCACGAAGCGCTGGATGCTGGTGGCCGCCTGCGTGCTGGGCGCTGCCGCCTTGCCCGGCTGCGCGGGCTACTACTACGGCGAAAAATACGGCCCCACGCTGGGCTCCACGGTGGACAACATGCTGCGCGACAACCTGTTGGAGGCCAGCCATCGCGCAACCGACAACTTGTTGAAGACCGTGGCCCTGGAGCCGCAACGGCCCGTGCTGGTCACCACGCTGGTGAATGTGGATCAGCGTTCTGAGCCGTCGCAGCTGGGGCTTATCGTGGCCGAGCAGATTGCCGGTCGCCTGGTGCAGCGCGGGGTGCGCGTCACCGCACTGAAGTGGCAAGAGCCGCTGGCCGTGCAGCAGCGCCATCCCGGCGAACTGCTGGTGCCGCGCGAGTGGCATGAAGTGGGCCAGGCCCATGACGCGCAGGCCGTTGTGGTGGGAACCTATGCCGTGTCAGCCCGCCAGCTGTATATCAGCCTGAAGCTGGTCAGCCCAGTGGGCAACGCCGTGGTGGCTGCGCATGACTATGTGGTGCCAGTGGACGACGATGTGCGCACGTTGCTGAGGGGGCGGTGAATCGGCCGGGCAGTATAAATAACCTGTGCTGCGCCATGCACAGGTAAAAGTTAGCTCACCAATTGATAGCTGCTAGCGCTTTCTGCATAAGCGCTAGAGGCCAATTTGGTTCAAATTTCAGTGCAGCATCAGCGCGCCAGCGGTCTTGCTCTTGCCGGCCCGTGCGGGTGGGTTGCACAGGCCGCAGGTGAAGTGGCGGTTTTCATACAGCTCGGTCACGAACTGGCCGCTGCATTCGGCGCATTTGGTGCGCGTGAGCATGCCGGCATCCACAAACTTCACCAGGCGCCAGGCGCGGGTGAACGACAGCAGGGGCTCGATCTCGGCCGTGGCCACTTGTTCGTTGTAGAGGCGGTAGGCCTTGGTCAGCAGCTCCACCGAGTCCAGGTCCACGCCCTTGGACAGGTATTCGTAGATATTCAAAAACAATGAGCTGTGGATGTTCTCTTGCCAGGTCAGAAACCAGTCGGTGGAGAACGGCAGCTGGCCCTTGGATGGGGACTTGCCAGCGATCTCCTTGTAAAGCCGGATCAGGCGTTCGTACGACAGCGTGGTCTCCGACTCCAGAACCTGCATGCGGGCACCCATCTCGATCAGCATCGCAGCGCGTGCAATCTGCTTGGATTCGTTCAGAACGCTTTTGGCGGGTGCTTTGGGGGTGGCGGGCGTGGCGGACATGGTG
>NZ_QOZT01000162.1:0-1615 GCF_003345135.1 Acidovorax sp. BoFeN1 | reverse complement strand
CCAAAGCAGAAACGCCCCCTTCTGATCACAGAGGGGGGCGTTGCTGGGCTGTAAGAGCCTGACGATGACCTACTTTCACACGGGAACCCGCACTATCATCGGCGCAAAGTCGTTTCACTGTCCTGTTCGGGATGGGAAGGAGTGGTACCAACTTGCTATGGTCATCAGGCATAACTGTGTGCTGAGCTGTTAGTGGAACAGCTCGGCGAATTCATAGAGTTTGGAATCAGATTATGTGTTTTTTGAATGCGTCAACTTGGCATAACAATCTTTGAAGAGAATGTCTGACACATCTTTGGGGGATGTGAAGACAGGCTGTCAAAGTTATAGGGTCAAGCCGCACGAGCAATTAGTATCAGTTAGCTTAACGCATTACTGCGCTTCCACACCTGACCTATCAACGTCCTGGTCTTGAACGACTCTTTAGGGGGCTCAAGGCCCCGGCAGATCTCATCTTGAAACGAGTTTCCCGCTTAGATGCTTTCAGCGGTTATCTCTTCCACACTTAGCTACTCGGCAATGCCACTGGCGTGACAACCGATACACCAGAGGTGTGTCCACTCCGGTCCTCTCGTACTAGGAGCAGGCTTCCTCAAATCTGCAGCGCCCACGGAAGATAGGGACCAAACTGTCTCACGACGTTTTAAACCCAGCTCACGTACCTCTTTAAATGGCGAACAGCCATACCCTTGGGACCGGCTACAGCCCCAGGATGAGATGAGCCGACATCGAGGTGCCAAACACCGCCGTCGATATGAACTCTTGGGCGGTATCAGCCTGTTATCCCCAGAGTACCTTTTATCCGTTGAGCGATGGCCCTTCCATACAGAACCACCGGATCACTATGTCCTGCTTTCGCATCTGCTCGACTTGTCAGTCTCGCAGTTAAGCACGCTTATGCCATTGCACTATCGTCACGATGTCCGACCGTAACTAGCGTACCTTCGAACTCCTCCGTTACGCTTTGGGAGGAGACCGCCCCAGTCAAACTGCCTACCATGCACTGTCCCCGATCCAGATAATGGACCTAGGTTAGAACCTCAAACACACCAGGGTGGTATTTCAACGTTGGCTCCATGAGATCTAGCGACCTCACTTCAAAGCCTCCCACCTATCCTACACAGATCTGTTCAAAGTCCAATACAAAGCTACAGTAAAGGTTCATGGGGTCTTTCCGTCTTTCCGCGGGGAGATTGCATCATCACAAACATTTCAACTTCGCTGAGTCTCAGGAGGAGACAGTGTGGCCATCGTTACGCCATTCGTGCAGGTCGGAACTTACCCGACAAGGAATTTCGCTACCTTAGGACCGTTATAGTTACGGCCGCCGTTTACTGGGACTTCAGTCAAGAGCTTGCACCCCATCATTTAATCTTCCAGCACCGGGCAGGCGTCACACCCTATACGTCCACTTTCGTGTTTGCAGAGTGCTGTGTTTTTATTAAACAGTCGCAGCCACCGATTTTTTGCAACCCCTTTGGGCTCGCCTTGTACAGGTTCACCTACTTGGGGCATACCTTCTCCCGAAGTTACGGTATCAATTTGCCGAGTTCCTTCTCCTGAGTTCTCTCAAGCGCCTTAGAATACTCATCTCGCGCACCAGTGTCGGTTTGCG
>NZ_QOZT01000161.1:0-1805 GCF_003345135.1 Acidovorax sp. BoFeN1 | reverse complement strand
CTGTGGGGCGTTGCTGCATGGGGGCTGGCGCGGGCGCGGCGCGGCGCGGGGCCTGGTCGTAGCCGCCGCCAGCGTCGCCACCATAGCCGCCGCCGTCGTCATGGCCGCCACCCTGGCCACCCATGCCTTGGCGGCCGCCAAGCATCTGCATCTGGTCGGCGCGGATTTCGGTGCTGTATTTCTCGACGCCGGCCTGGTCGGTCCACTTGCGGGTGCGCAGGCTGCCTTCCACATACACCTGCGAGCCCTTGCGCAGGTATTGGCCCACGATTTCGGCCAGGCGGCCGTTGAAGACCACGCGGTGCCACTCGGTGGCTTCCTTCATTTCGCCAGTCTGCTTGTCTTTCCACTTGTCGGTGGTGGCAATCGTCACGTTGGCCACCTGGTCGCCACTGGGGAAGGTGCGCATTTCAGGGTCGCGGCCCAGGTTGCCGACGATGATGACTTTGTTGATGGATGCCATGGTGGTGTCTTTGCCTTAAAGGGGTAAAAGCGCCGGATGTGAGGGAATTCCAGGCGCCAAAACGTGCATTGTGCCGCAACCGGGGGTGGTGCTCATCCCCTGCGGCAGTGCAATCTTTCAGTGCCCGCCGCCGGCGTTGCGGCCCACGGGCTGCAAGGGCCAGGTCAGCACCAGCCACAGGGCGGTCAGCACGGCGGTGGTGGCAAAAAGACCGGGGGCGCCCGCCCATTTGACCAGTGCGCCGCCCAGTGCGCCGCCGGCAAACAGCCCCAGCGACTGCAGCGTGTTGTAGCTGCCCAGCGCAGCCCCGCGCACCGGCGCCGGTGCCATGCGCGACACCAGGCTGGGCTGGCTGGCTTCGAGTGCATTGAAGCCGCAGAAAAATAAAAACATCAGCGGTCCCAGCACCCACAGCGTGGGCGTGGTGCCGCTGGCAGCCAAGGCCCCCAGGCCCACCTGCACCAGCAGCACCAGTGCAATGGCGCCCAGCAGCGCGCCGCGCAGGCGACCGCGCCGCTCCATCGCAAACAGGCCGCCCATCGCTACAAAAGACAGCACCACGGCCGGCAGATACACCTGCCAGTGGTGGTCTTTGGTGAGACCCGCCTGCACCAGCATGGCGGGCACGGCCACCCACATGGACAACTGCACGGTGTGCAGCACAAAAACGCCCAGGTTCAGTCGCAGCAGATCGGGGTTGCGCCACACATCGGCCACGCTGCCGCGCGGGGCATTGCGGTGCTGGGCCGACTCGGCCGGCACCCACCACAGCACCACGGCCACGCCGGCCAGCGCCAGCGCGCAGGTCAGGCCAAACAGGCCCGCCAAGCCGATATGGGCCGTCAGCACGGGGGCGGCCACCAGTGCCACGGCAAACATCAGGCCAATGCTGCCACCCACCAGCGCCATGGCCTTGGTGCGCACGGCGTCGCGCGTCTGGTCGGCCAGCAGTGCCGTCACGGCGGCCGACACGGCCCCCGCGCCCTGCAGCGCGCGGCCCACCAGCAGCCCGGTCAGCGAATCGGCCATGGCCGCCAGCAGGCTGCCGGCCGCAAACACCAAAAGGCCCAGCACGATGACGCGCTTGCGCCCAAAGCGGTCAGAGGCCATGCCCAGTGGCAGCTGCAGCACGGCCTGGGTGAGGCCATAGATGCCCATGGCCAGGCCCACCAGCGCGGGGTCGTCACCGCCGGGGTATTTGCCCGCTTCGAGGGCAAACACCGGCAGCACAAGGAACAGGCCCAGCATGCGCAGCGCAAAGATCAGCGCCAGGCTGATGCTGGAGCGGCGCTCCAGCATCAGCCTGGCGCTGATCTTTGCGCTGCGCATGCTGGGCCTGTTC
>NZ_QOZT01000160.1:0-1843 GCF_003345135.1 Acidovorax sp. BoFeN1 | reverse complement strand
ACCCCGGCCCGCGCCGCCCCAGCCCATGAACATCCTCATCGTTGACGACGAAGCCCTGGCCCGCAGCCGACTGCGCACC
Organism: Acidovorax sp. BoFeN1; assembly: GCF_003345135.1. Classification (NCBI taxonomy): domain Bacteria; kingdom Pseudomonadati; phylum Pseudomonadota; class Betaproteobacteria; order Burkholderiales; family Comamonadaceae; genus Acidovorax; species Acidovorax sp. BoFeN1. The sequence goes on along the minus strand of NZ_QOZT01000160.1, from coordinate 1,764 downwards.
TTGCTGGGCGATTGCCAGGACACCGTGCGCACCACGGTGGCCGAAGCCGCCAACACGGGCGAGGCCCTGGCGCAGCTCACCCCCACGGGCGGGCGGGCCTTCGACCTGGTGCTGCTGGACATCCACATGCCCGGCCAGGACGGCCTGTGCCTGGCCCATGCCGTGCAGGCGCTGGCGAACCCCCCGGCCGTGGTGTTTGTGACCGCCCACGCCGACCATGCCGTGAGCGCCTTCGAACTCGACGCCGTGGACTACCTCACCAAGCCCGTGCGGCGCGAACGCCTGCTGCAGGCCCTGACCAAGGCCCGGCGCAGCCACCGGCGGGACGCCCCCACCGTCGCCCCCGCCGCGCACAGTGCCGCCAGCGCCGCCGATGGCGAAACCCTGGTGATCCAGGACCGCGGCCGCACCGAGCGCCTGCCCCTGGCAGAGGTGCTGTATTTCAAGGCCGAGCAGAAGTACGTGACCGTGCGCACCGCCACGCGCAGCTACATCATGGACGGCTCACTGAGCGAGCTGGAAGCCAAGTTCGCCCCACGCTTTTTGCGCATCCACCGCAACGCCCTGGTGGCACGCCGCGCCGTGCGCGCGCTCGAAAAACATTACGACCCCGACGAAGGCGAAGGCTGGGCCGTGCGCCTGCAGGGGCTGACCGAGCTGCTGATGGTGTCGCGCCGCCAGGTGGCGGCAGTGCGCGAGGAGCTGGCGCGATAGGAAGCCCCCCTGAGTCGCTGCGTGCCTTCCCCCCAGGGGGACGCCGCCCGTGCGGCGGGGCGGCCCTTGCACGGCGGCTACAGGTTGGGCCGCATCCATTTCATAGGTTGCCTCAATCCGTCGGCCTCATACGGATTTGCCTTGAACCGGATACATGGGCGGGGAGCTTCAGGCAGTGCTGCGGCACGACAAGGCGACCCAACGACGTCATGCGGTGGAAGGCAAACCCGTATCAGTGGACATGCGCCGCGCCGCTCACCAGCATCACAAGGCCCATGCCCACCAGCAGCCAGACGATCTGGGCCAGCGTCTCGCGCGCCGAGAGGCGTTTTTGCAGCTGCGGAATCAGATCGGCCAGGGCCACATAGACAAAGCTGCTGGAGGCCACGGCCAGAAAGTACGGCAGCCAGTCGTGCAGCTGCCCCACCAGAAAATACCCCACCAGCCCACCCAGCGCCGTCACGGCCCCGGCCAGCGAGACCTTGACCAGCGCCATGCGCCGGTTCGGGCTGGTCTGGCGCAGCACCACCAAGTCGCCCATGTGGTGGGGCACCTCGTGGGCCAGCACCGAAAACGCGGCAATCACACCCAGCCGCATATCGGCCACGAAGGCCGAGGCAATCAGGATGCCGTCGCCAAAGCAATGCACGCTGTCGCCGGTGAGCACAGCCCAGCCCCCTGCCGACTTGGGGCCATGGTGGTGGGCGTGGTCATGCCCGCTGGCGTGGTCGTGTTCATGCGCGTGCGGGTGGGTATGTGTATGTGCGCGCCCCTGCTGCACTTGCGCAGCGTGGTCATGCCCGGTCGCGCCGTGCCCGGCGGCGGATGGCAGCCCGTGGCTGTGTTCGTGGCCGTGGTGCCAAAGCTCGGCCTTGTCGAGCAAAAAGAAAAACACCAGGCCCACCAGCAGCGTGGCAAACAGGTCGTGGGCATCGACATGGCTTTCAAACGCCTCGGGCAACAGGTGCATGAAGGCGGTGGCCAGCAGGGCGCCTGCCGCCAGGCTGAGCAGGCGCTGCGGCCCCACACTGGCGCCGCCCCCCTTGAGCC
>NZ_QOZT01000015.1:0-62165 GCF_003345135.1 Acidovorax sp. BoFeN1 | reverse complement strand
GGGTGGCCGGGCAGGGCGGCGGCATCTGGCGGGGCTGCAGGGGCTTGTTCTGCTATTGAAAGCATAGCTGCCTGCGCTTGAAGGTCAAGCGTTGCGGCCGCTTTTTGTTCTGGGTCTGAGAGGCACAAGACCTGCAGTGCACGTTGGCGAAGCTCCATCCTTACAATTCTAGGCCCTGCCTGGAGTTGGTTGGAGGGCCAGAGCAGATGCTTTGTAACCAACCGGCAGATCCATTTTTTACGGAGTGTGTTGCATGGCGATTTACGAACTCGATGGCGTGGCCCCGCGCGTGGCGGCCTCGGCCTGGGTGGCCGACACCGCGCAGGTGATCGGCAACGTGGTGCTGGGCGAGAACGCCAGCGTGTGGTTTGGCACGGTGGTGCGCGGCGACACCGAGGCCATCACCATCGGCGCAGGCACCAATATCCAGGATGCGAGCGTGCTGCACGCCGACTTCGGCCAGCCGCTGGTGATCGGCGAGCGCGTGACGGTGGGCCACCAGGTCATGCTGCACGGTTGCACCATTGGCGACGAAACGCTGATCGGCATTGGCGCCATCGTGCTCAACGGCGCCAGAATCGGCAAGAACTGCCTGGTGGGCGCGGGCGCGTTGGTGACCGAGGGCAAAGAGTTTCCCGATGGCTCCATGATCATCGGCAGCCCTGCCAAGGCCGTGCGTGAACTGAGCCCCGAGCACATCGAAGGCCTGCGCCAGAGTGCCGGTCACTACATGGACAACGCGCGCCGCTTTCAAAGCGGCCTGCGCAAGCTGGCCTGAAGCCCGCCCACCGAGCCCGACTTTTTTCTGGAATCCCTGCGTGTCTGAACTCCACAAGTTTCTTTTCGATGGCATGCCCGTGCGCGGCATGCTGGTGCGCCTGACCGAGGCATGGACCGAGATCCTGCGCGTGCGCGCGAGCAACTCCGCCACTGGCGCCTACCCTGCACCCGTGAGCGAACTGCTCGGCGAAATGGCCGCAGCCGGCGTGCTGATGCAGTCGAACATCAAGTTCAACGGCGCGCTGGTGCTGCAGATTTTTGGCGACGGGCCGGTCAAGCTGGCGGTGGCCGAGGTGCAATCCGACCTGAGCCTGCGTGCCACCGCCACGGTGAACGGCCCTGTGGCCGACGATGCGCGGCTGAGCCAGATGCTCAATGTGGCCGGTGGCGGGCGCTGTGCCATCACGCTCGACCCCAAGGACCGCCACCCGGGCCAGCAACCCTATCAGGGCGTGGTGCCACTGCACGGCGACCACCATGAAAAGCTGGAGCGCCTGTCGGATGTGCTGCAGCACTACATGCTGCAGTCCGAGCAGCTTGATACGGTGCTGGTGCTGGCTGCCAACGACACCGTGGCGGCCGGCCTGCTGATCCAGCGCATGCCCCTCAAGGGCGAGGGCAACCTGGCTGCGGGCCTGACGCACCGCGAAAACGAAGACCAGATCGGCCGCAACGAGGACTACAACCGCATTGCCCACCTGGCATCAAGCCTGACCCGCGAAGAGCTGCTGACGTTGGACGTGGACACCATCCTGCGCCGCCTTTTCTGGGAAGAAAAGCTGCTGCGTTTCGAGCCGCAGCAGGGCGACACCGGACCTCGTTTTGCGTGCAGCTGCAGCCGCGAGCGCGTGGGCAACATGTTGCGCAGCCTGGGCCGGGACGAGATCGAGAGCATTCTGGCCGAGCGCGATGACGTCGAGGTGGGCTGCGAATTCTGTGGGCAGCAATACCGTTTTGACGCGGTGGATGCGGCGCAGATTTTTGTCTCTCCCATGATCAGCCAGCAGCCTGTGCCGCCTGCCATTCAATAATTCACCCCTCAACGGTCGGCAGCGCCCCGGCCGGTGAGGGCGCTGAACAGGCGATGCTCGCATTCGGGGTCGCTGCATTTCTCGCAGTCCCAGGCACGCAGGCGCATGGGTTTAGCATCCGACACGTCGTTTGCACTTATCGCATAAGGCTTAACAGCTATTGAATTAATAGCGTTTAGCGCGTTTTCGACCCGCTCGGGACCTTGGCCATACACCACGTGGTAGCGCACGGCAGCATCCGCCAGCAAGGCGCGCAGGTGTGCATCGCAGGCCTCGCGCCGGGCTTGTTCGGGTGCGGCGCAGGGCAGGTCCAGCCCCATCAGCAAGGTGATGGCGGCGCTGTGCAGGGTGTGGCGGATCGCGGTGGGCAGCTGTGGAGCGTCTGCCACGGCAATCTCCTGTGCCGTCATGGCGGAGTCTGCCAGTCGGTGCTGAAGGGCCTCGGCCAATGCGGGGGCGCCGGTGCCGGGTGCACCCAGCAGGGCAATGGTCTGCTGTGCAGGCACGGTGGCGATGAGGGATGCAGCCCGGCAGCTCAGCGGGGCATGTAGTGCACGTAAACCTCGTTGGGCTTGACCATGCCCAGCTCGCTGCGTGCCTTTTCTTCCACCATGTCCAAGCCCTCCTTGAGGTCGTGCACCTCGGAGTTCAGGCGCTCATTGGCCTGCCGGGCCCGGTCGTTTGCGGCGATCTGCTCATCGAGCTGACGCTGCATCTCCTGGACACGGGGAATGCTTCCCCGGCCCAGCCAGAGCTGGGCATGAAGGACTGCCAGCAGGGCCAGCAGGACAACGGGCACAAGACGAAAACCCATGGCCTAAATGGTACGCCTTGCCGGGGCCTGCGTTGCGTCCGGTCGTGCTGGCGCCGCCCTAGGGCGCCGGGGGGCGCCTGAGCGATCGCAGCAGGACCGGGCAGCTGGCATGGTTTAGCGCAGGTTGTAGAACGCCGCGCGGCCCGGGTAGTGGGCAATCTCGCCCAGGTCTTCCTCGATGCGCAGCAGCTGGTTGTACTTGGCGATGCGGTCCGAGCGCGACAGCGAGCCGGTCTTGATCTGGCCTGCGTTGGTGCCCACGGCGATGTCGGCAATGGTGCTGTCTTCGGTTTCGCCCGAGCGGTGCGAGATCACGGCCGTGTAGCCCGCGCGCTTGGCCATTTCGATGGCGGCGAAGGTTTCGGTCAGCGTGCCGATCTGGTTGATCTTGATGAGGATCGAATTGGCAATGCCCTTGTCGATGCCTTCCTTGAGGATCCTGGTGTTGGTGACAAACAGGTCGTCGCCCACCAGCTGCACGTTCTTGCCCAGGCGCTCGGTCAGGATCTTCCAACCATCCCAGTCGCCTTCGTGCATGCCGTCTTCGATGCTGATGATGGGGTACTTGTCGCACCACGATGCCAGCATGTCGGTCCATTGCTGGGCGGTGAGCTTGAGGCCGCCTTCGCCCTCCAGCACATACATGCCGTCCTTGTAGAACTCGCTGGCGGCGCAATCGAGGCCCAGGGCGATCTGCTCGCCGGCGGTGTAGCCTGCGGCTTCGATGGCCTGCAGGATCAGCTGGATGGCGGCTTCATGGTTTTCAACGCTGGGTGCAAAGCCGCCCTCGTCGCCCACGGCGGTGCTCATGCCCTTGTCGTGGATGATCTTTTTGAGCGCATGGAACACCTCGGCACCCCAGCGCACGGCTTCGCGGAAAGTGGGGGCGCCCACAGGGATGATCATGAACTCTTGCAGATCGAGGCTGTTGTTGGCGTGCGCGCCACCGTTGATGACGTTCATCATCGGCACGGGCAGCTGCATGCCGCCCATGCCGCCCAGGTAGCGGTACAGGGGCAGGCCGGACTCTTCGGCGGCGGCGCGGGCCACGGCCATGGAGACGGCCAGCATGGCGTTGGCGCCCAGGCGGCTCTTGTTATCGGTGCCGTCGAGGTCGATCAGGGTCTTGTCCAGGAAGGCTTGTTCCGACGCGTCCAGGCCCAGCACGGCTTCGGAGATTTCGGTGTTGATGTGCTCGACGGCCTTGAGCACGCCCTTGCCCAGGTAACGGCTCTTGTCGCCGTCGCGCAGCTCAATGGCTTCACGGCTACCGGTGGACGCTCCGCTAGGCACGGCGGCGCGGCCCATCACGCCCGATTCGAGCAGAACGTCGCACTCGACGGTGGGGTTGCCGCGGCTGTCCAGAATCTCGCGACCTACGATGTCAACGATGGCACTCATGGTTTTCCTTTTGCAGAAGTTTTAAATCAAATCGGGCTCTGGCGCTTACTGGATAAGCGCTAGCAGCTATTAATTAATGAGCGAAGATCGAATGCGCGTTCAGACGCCTTCGACACACACCATGCGCATGACCGCCGCGCCTTCGCGCGCTGCCTTAGCTTTCTGGTACTCGGGTGTGTCGTAGAAAGCGCGGGCCGCGTCAAAGCTCGGAAACTTGAGAATCACAGTGCGGCCGGGGTTCCAGTCGCCTTCCAGCACTTCAACCTTGCCGCCGCGCACGCACACTTCAGCACCGTGGGCCTGCATGGCCACGGTGCTCCACTTGCGGTACTCCTCATACTGCGTGGGGTTGGTGACGGTGACGGATGCGATGACGTAACCACTGCTCATGTCTCAGGCTCCAAAGTTGTTTTCGAGGAATCCGCTTTTCTTGGTGATGTCGTCGAGCGCCACCAAGGTCTCCAGCAGCGCCTTCATGTGCTTGAGCGGCACGGCATTGGGCCCGTCCGACCAGGCCTCGGCGGGCCGGGGGTGGGTTTCCATGAACAGGCCCGCCACACCCACTGCCACACCGGCGCGGGCCAGCACGGGCACCATGTCGCGCGCGCCACCGCTCACGGCACCCAAGCCACCGGGCTTTTGCACCGAGTGCGTCACGTCGAACACCACGGGCGCGCCGGAGTTGCGCATCTCGGCCAGGCTGGTCATGTCGGCCACGAGGTTGTTGTAGCCAAAGCTCACGCCGCGTTCGCAGGCCAGGAAGCTGTCTGGAGACAGGCCCACCTCCTGCGCAGCGGCACGGGCCTTGTCGATGACGTTCTTCATGTCCCAGGGCGCGAGGAACTGGCCCTTCTTGATGTTCACCGGCTTGCCGCTCTGTGCCACGGCACGGATGAAGTCGGTCTGGCGGCAGAGGAAGGCCGGCGTCTGCAGTACGTCCACCACGCTGGCCACCTCGGCCACCTGGGAGGCCTCGTGCACATCGGTCAGGATGGGCAGCTGCAGTTGGCGGCGCACTTCATCAAGGATCTTGAGGCCCGCTTCCATCCCCACGCCGCGCTGGCTGGTGCCAGACGAGCGGTTGGCCTTGTCAAACGACCCCTTGTAAATCAGGGGAACGCCCAGCGCCGTGCAGGTCTCCTTGAGCTGGCCTGCGACGTCCAGCGACATCTGTAGGCTTTCGATGGAGCAGGTGCCCGCAATCAGGAAGAAGCGGTGTTCCAGGCCGACGTCGAAGCCGCAGAGTTTCATGGCGGTGTTTCCTTTGCTTACGCTGCGGCCTTGGCGGCCTTCTGGTGCTCCACGGCCGCCTTGATGAAGGCGTTGAACAGCGGGTGGCCGTTCCAGGGCGTGGACTTGAATTCGGGGTGGAACTGCACGCCGATGTACCAGGGGTGTACGCTTTGCGGCAGCTCGATGATCTCGGTCAGGTGCTCGCGCTGCGTCAGCGCCGAGATCACCAGGCCCGCCTTGCGCAGCTGGTCGAGGTAGTTGACGTTGGCTTCATAGCGATGGCGGTGGCGCTCGGTGACCACGTCGCCATAGATGCTGTGCGCCAGCGTGCCGGGTGCCACGTCGGAGCTTTGCGCGCCCAGGCGCATGGTGCCGCCCAGGTCGGAGTTGGCGTCGCGTGTCTTGATGGTGCCGTCGGCATCCTTCCACTCGGTGATCAGGGCGATCACCGGGTGCTTGCAGGACGGATCGAATTCCGTGGAGTTGGCGCCGGGCAGGCCGGCCACATGGCGGGCGTATTCGATGGTGGCGACCTGCATCCCCAGGCAAATGCCGAGGTAGGGCACCTTGTGCACCCGGGCGAACTTGGCCGTGCAGATCTTGCCTTCCACGCCGCGCGAGCCAAAGCCGCCAGGCACGAGGATGGCGTCGTACGGGGCCAGCTTGTCGGCTTCCTGGCCTTCGATGGATTCGGAGTCGAGGTGGTCGATGCGCACACGCACATGGTTGCGCATGCCGGCGTGGCGCAGGGCCTCGTTGACGGACTTGTAGCTGTCGGACAGCTCCACGTACTTGCCCACCATGGCGATGCGAACTTCGCCCTTGGGGTGCTCGGTCTCATACACCAGGTCGTCCCAGCGCTTGAGGTTGGTGGGGGGGGTGTTCAGGCGCAGCTTGTCGCAAATGAGGCCGTCCAGGCCTTGCTCGTGCAGCATGCGGGGCACCTTGTAGATGGTGTCCACGTCCCACATGCTGATCACGCCCCATTCGGGCACGTTGGTGAACAGCGAGATTTTTTCGCGCTCTTCTTCCGGGATGCGCCGGTCGGCGCGGCACAGCAGGGCGTCGGCCTGGATGCCGATTTCGCGCAGCTTCTGCACGGTGTGCTGGGTGGGCTTGGTCTTGAGCTCGCCAGCCGCAGCAATCCAGGGCACATAGGTCAGGTGCACAAACGCCGCGTTGTTGGGGCCCATGCGCAGGCTCATCTGGCGCACGGCCTCCAGGAACGGCAGCGACTCGATGTCTCCCACCGTGCCGCCGATTTCGACAATGGCCACATCCACGGCATCGGGCGTGCCGATGCCCGCGCCGCGCTTGATGAATTCCTGGATTTCGTTGGTGACGTGGGGAATGACCTGCACGGTCTTGCCCAGGTAGTCGCCGCGGCGCTCTTTCTCCAGCACGGACTGGTAGATTTTGCCCGTGGTGAAGTTGTTGGTTTTCTTCATGCGCGTTTCAATGAAACGCTCATAGTGGCCCAGGTCGAGGTCGGTTTCTGCGCCGTCATCGGTCACAAAAACCTCGCCGTGCTGAAACGGCGACATGGTGCCCGGATCTACGTTGATGTAGGGGTCAAGCTTGATGAGGGTGACTTTGAGTCCCCGCGATTCGAGGATCGCGGCAAGGGAGGCTGAGGCGATTCCCTTGCCCAGGGAAGACACCACACCGCCGGTGACGAAGACAAATTTGGTCATGTCTTTTTTGGTGGTGGGAAATTGGGATTATAGATGGCCCCCCGGCAAGCGGCCGCGGCGGGGCCTGCTTCTGTCTGCTAAATTCGCGCCATGAATGAGCTTGCTGGCAAACACATTGTTCTGGGTCTGAGTGGAGGCGTGGCTTGCTACAAGGCGGCCGATCTGTGCCGCCAGCTCATCAAGGAGGGGGCCACCGTGCAGGTGGTGATGACCGAGGCAGCCAGGCAATTCATCACGCCGGTCACCATGCAGGCCCTGTCGGGCAGGCCGGTGCATGGCTCGCAATGGGACGCGCGCGAGCCCAACAACATGCCCCACATCAACCTTAGCCGCGAGGCCGATGCCATCCTGGTTGCGCCCTGCAGCGCCGACTTTGTGGCGCGCCTGGCGCAGGGGCGGGCGGATGAATTGTTGAGCCTGCTGTGCCTGGCGCGACCACAGGAGCGTGTGCCCTTGCTGCTGGCACCGGCCATGAACCGCGAAATGTGGGCGCACCCGGCCACGCAGCGCAACCTGGCCCAGGTGGCCCAGGACGGCGCCACGGTGCTGGCCGTGGGCAACGGCGACCAGGCCTGCGGCGAAACGGGTGACGGGCGCATGCTGGAGCCGGCGGAGTTGCTGGAAGAAGTGATTGCCTTTTTCACGCCCAAGGTGCTGGCGGGCCAGAAGGTGCTGGTCACGGCGGGCCCCACGTTCGAGGCCATTGACCCGGTGCGTGGCATCACCAACCATTCCAGCGGCAAGATGGGCTTTGCCATTGCGCGCGCGGCCCGCGAGGCCGGTGCCGAGGTCACGCTGGTGGCGGGCCCGGTGCATCTGGCCACGCCGCGCGGTGTGCATCGCATCAACGTGCATTCTGCGCAAAATATGCTTGAAGCCGTTATGCAGAAAGCGCAGAAAGCTACTGTTTTTATAGCGACTGCGGCGGTAGCTGACTGGCGTCCGGCCACGCAGTCGGAGCAGAAGATCAAGAAAGACGGGTCGGGCCAGACGCCGGTGCTGGGTTTTGTCGAGAACCCCGACATCCTGGCCACCGTGGCGCAGTCGCAGCACGCGCTGGTGGGCGATCTGTTCTGTGTGGGCTTCGCGGCCGAAAGCCACGATCTGCTGCAGCACGCTACGGCCAAGCGCCAGCGCAAGGGAGTGCCGCTGCTGGTGGGCAATATTGGCCCCGCCACCTTTGGGCAGGACGACAACGCCCTGTTGCTGGTGGACGCGCAGGGGCATCGCGAGCTGCCCCGGGCATCCAAGCGCATATTGGCCCAGCAGCTGATTGCCGAGATTGCCCAGCGCCTGCCTGCTCTGCAGGCCTGACTTCCAAGGATGACCACGGTGATTCCGCCTGTCCGCCCTGACTGGGATACGCCCCCCGACGGTGATTTCGCCCGCTATGTGGATCGTTTGGGTGCCACCGCGCAGGGTGCGGCGCGCTCCCCGCACACGAAAGCGGCGGGGGCTGCCGAGCCGACCCGTATGCAGGAGGCGCCCCTGCGTGGCGAGAGCGCACCGAAACCACCCGTGCAGGCACAACCCCCTGACCTGGCTGCGATGGCCGGGCAGCTTGGGGGCAGGCTTCGTGGCGCACGGGTCGTGCTGTTGCTGGCGATAGTGGTGCACGCCATTGCCTGGCTGGGTTTTGGCCGGGGCTCGCTGCCGATTTTGATGTTCATGGCGGTGTTGTGGTGGGGATTGGGCAGGGCAGTGCAAGTGCTCCCTGACCTGATCTCACTTCCCCGCATCTCCGAAAATCAGGGCGCAGAGCCCTGGCGACAGCGCTTGCGGGCACGGACCCCGCAGGGCAAAGCAGAAAGCAAGAAGTGAAGATTGACGTCAAGATTCTTGATTCGCGCATGGCGGATCAGTTGCCTACCTATGCCACGGCGGGCAGTGCGGGTCTGGACCTGCGGGCCTGTATCGATGCGCCCTTGGTGCTGGCGCCCAATGCCTGGCACCTGGTGCCCACGGGCATTGCCGTGTTCATCAAAGACCCCGGCTACGCTGCGCTCATCCTGCCCCGCTCGGGGCTGGGGCACAAGCACGGCATTGTTCTGGGCAATCTGGTGGGCCTGATCGACAGCGATTACCAGGGGCAGCTCATGGTCAGTGCCTGGAATCGCAGCACGGTGCCTTTCACGCTGGAGCCCATGGAGCGGCTGGCCCAGTTGGTCATTGTTCCCGTGATACAGGCGCAGTTCAACGTGGTGACCGAGTTCGAGGCCACCGAGAGGGGCGAGGGCGGCTACGGGTCCACGGGCAAGGGGTGAGGGGTTTCTCGTCCCTGCACTGTTTCATGCCCGTGTCCTTGTGTCAGCGCATTCCTACGCGGCGCAGAGCCCAATGCCGACCTGCACGGTCGTGCTTCGCCGTCCAAGGGTACCTCGGGCCCATGCTTCAATTGTTTTGAATCGGGTGGTGAATCGCTTCGACAGCACACTGCCCTCATCGAGATATTTCAAGGAGAACTGATATGCGCCAGATCACACGTACCGCCACCCTGGTGGGCTCTGTCTTTATGCTCGGAGCCTTGGCCGCATGTGCGCCACAGCAGACCTATCCGAGCCAGTATCCATCGGGCGGTTACACGTCAGGCGGCTACCAAAGCAATGCACCGGTTTATTCGAACAATGCCATGGGCACGGAATACGGCCGTGTTGCCAATATTGAGGTGTTGCAGGGTCGCAGCCAGGGGCAAACCACCGGTGCAGGCGCAGTCCTGGGTGCCGTGGTGGGTGGAGTATTGGGCAACCAAGTGGGTGGCGGATCGGGCCGCACTGCCGCAACTGCGGTGGGCGCCATTGGCGGAGCGCTTGCAGGCAATGCCATCGAAGGGCGCAACAACAACAGCGGCGGCGAGGTGCAGGGCTATCGCATCTCGATTCAGCTTGACCAGGGCGGCTATCGCTCTTACGACGTAAGCAATCCGGGCGACCTGCGTACCGGCGACCGGGTGCGTTTGTACAACGGTCAGATTTCCCGCCAGTAAGCAGTCAGCGCGAATTGGTGGCCCGCAAGGGCCGCCATTTCAGTGCAGCAGCGAGTTGCCTGGTGCCTGGGGCTGGATGCGAAAAAAGCCCGTGCCCGCCGTGCCTTTGCCGATTTCTTCCTCTGTGGCTTCGCGCACGCCTTGCACCGTGAGTTGCAGCCGCAGGGCGATTCCAGCAAGGGGATGGTTTCCGTCCAGCACCAGGTGCTCTGGGTAGATTTCCGTCACCGTGTAGAGACCGCTGCGGGGCGCGGTGGGGTTGACGCCCTCTGGCAGGGCGCTCCCATCAAACGTCATGCCCTCCTCAATCTCAGGCGGGAAGAGTTCGCGGGGCTCCAAAAAAAGCAGTTGATCGTTGAAGTCGCCAAAAGCATCCTCGGGCTCCAGGTGCAGCGCCAGCGTCGCACCAGGGCCATGGCCTTGCAGCGCTTCCTCGATGCGCTGCAGCAGGTCCTCACCGCCCACCAGGAATTCCACAGGATCATCGAGCACGTCCAGCTCTTCTCCCAAGGTGTCTTTCAGGGTCCAGGTCAAGGCGACCACGCATTGTTGGGTAATTTCCATAGGAGAATTGTCGCAGTTTGATCAATGGCCCTGTAAATGGGCGGACAGGTTCTCATGGATATCCAGCAACCCCTCTCCCTGCTCGGTGGCCTGACCCCCGCGCAATTCATGCGTCGGCACTGGCAAAAAAAGCCCTTGCTGGTGCGCCAGGCCATTGCGCAATTCACACCGCCGGTGTTGCGTTCCGAGCTGTTTGCCCTGGCTGCTCAGGAGGGCGTGGAGTCCCGCTTGGTACAGCAGGTCAAGGATGTCTGGAAGTTGCGCCACGGTCCGTTTTCGCGCCGGGCATTGCCTGCCCTGCAGCAACCCAACTGGACGCTCCTGGTGCAGGGTGTGGATCTGCACAACGACCAGGTGCATGCCCTCATGCAGCAGTTCCGTTTTGTTCCGGATGCCCGCCTCGACGACCTGATGATCAGCTACGCCAGCGACGGCGGCGGCGTGGGGCCGCATTTTGATAGCTACGACGTATTTCTGCTGCAGGCCCATGGCCGCCGCCGCTGGCGCATTGGGCGCCAAAAAAACCTCAACTTGCGCGACGATATACCGCTGAAAGTGCTGGCGCAGTTCGAACCCGAGCAAGAGTATGTGCTCGAGCCCGGGGACATGCTGTACCTTCCGCCCGGATATGCCCACGACGGTATCGCCGAAGGGGAGTGCATGACCTACTCGATCGGTTTTCGGGTTCCGGCGCGTGCCGAACTGGCCAACGAGCTTCTGCTGCGGGTGTCAGAAGATGCGGACGAGGAAGCTGTCCCGGTTTTGTACCGCGATGCGGGCCAGGATGCAGTGGAGCTGCCCGCTGCCATTCCCGAGCGGTTGCACGAATTTGCCCGGGATGCCTTGAAGCGCGCATTGAGCGAGCCCCTGGTGCTCGAACGCGCGCTGGGTGAGTACCTGACCGAGCCTAAGCCCAGCGTATGGTTTGAGCCGAATGACGCAGGTGTGATGCTGGAGGGTTTGGCACTGGACCGGCGTACCCGCATGATGTACGACGCGCACCACGTGTTCATCAATGGCGACAGCTATCGCGCGGCAGGCCGCGACGCCACGTTGATGCGGCGCCTGGCGGATCAACGCCGCTTGAATAGCCGTGATCTGGCGCGTGCCACTGACGATGCCCTGGAGCTGCTGTCTGCGTGGTGCGACGCTGGCTGGGCCCATGCCTGCAAAGACCCACAGGAAACCCCATGACCGATGCGGTAACCCCAGCCCCTTCATTGCCTGATTTGCCTTCTGGGCGGTTCAGTGGTCGCGAGGCGTTCATGCAGCTTGTGCGTGATGGGTTGGCCACAGCGGCGCGTGAGGGATGGTCAGAGATTATTGTGAGTGATTCCAACTTTTATGACTGGCCGCTGGGAGAGCTTGCTGTCATCGAGTCGTTGCAGCAGTGGGCCCACAGTGGCCGTCGGTTCACCATGCTGGCTTGCACGTTTGACGAGGTGATACGGCGGCATCCGCGTTTTGTGCGCTGGCGCGGCACCTGGGATCACATCATCAGCTGTCGGCGCAGCCCTTCGGCAGACCCGCTTGACCTCCCCAGTGCCTTTTGGTCGCCAGCCTGGGTGATGCACCGCCTCGATCCCGTACGCTGTGTGGGGGTTGCCGGCTTTGAGCCGGAACGCCGCGTTTTATTGCGGGAATCACTCAATGAATGGTTGCGAAGCAAAAGTTCACCCGGATTCCCGTCAACCACATTGGGGTTGTAACGTTGATAGTGCTCAATGCATGAAAAATGAATTGCGTTTCATGTGGGAATTCAGCGTTATTCGGGATTGACGAAATCCCAATATAATTGTTGATTGCGCAGAAACGCACGCCCATGCATTCGGCCAACGCGTCAACGGCTGCACAGTCTGGTCGTGGTGGCTACTCCGGTTTTTTGTCTGTCCAACTAGGAAAATTGAAATGAAGAAATCGCTCGTTCTGGCTACCCTGATCGCTGCTGCTGCCCTCGCCGCTTGTGGCAAGAAGGAAGAGCCTGTTGCTGCTCCTGCGCCAGCTCCCGTGGAGGCACCTGCCGCCGCTGCGCCTGCTTCTGACGCTGCTGCGCCTGCTGCCGAAGCCGCTGCTTCTGCTGCAGACTCCGCCAAGGCTGCTGCCGATGCTGCTGCAACTGCCGCAACTGGCGCACAGACCGCCGTTGACGCTGCTGCAACCGCTGCAACCGATGCCAAGGCTGCTGTGGACGCTGCTGCAACGGCTGCTACCAGCGCTGCTTCCGCTGCGAAGTAAAGCCGGCACGGATTTCAGGGCCTGCCAGCCTTGCTGGAGCCTCTGAAACCAAGGGCCCCGACCTGTTCACAGGTGCGGGGCTTTTTTGTTGCTGCCCATTGTGTTGCGATGACTGCAGAGGCTGGGTAGCTCTTGCGCGGCAATTTGCCGCTGAGTCTTTTGCCAAGGGGATGCGCTGCGTAGTTGCGGCGACTACACCACGTTGATCCAGTCCGTACCTGCGGTGGCCGAGGCAATGTCCACAGCGTCAGCGGGCCAACCCATGGAGTGTGCCAGCGCTTGCTGCGCCAGCCGGGGCTGGTTGTTCTGCGCGCTGAGGTGTGCCGCGACCACGCGATTCAGACCCGTGTGCCGAACGGCCGCCAGGATGCCGGCAGCGTCGTGGTTGGCCAGATGCCCATGCGCACCCGCAATGCGTCGCTTCAGAAAAGCGGGATAGCCGGATGCTGCGAGCATGTCCGGGTCGTGGTTGGCCTCCAGCAGCAGCGCGTGGCAACCCTGCAATTGCTGCAGCACATGGGGGCTCGCGTGGCCCAGGTCGGTAAGCAGGCCAAGGTGAGAAGCGCCATCGGTGCAGCGCAATTGCAGCGGTTCCCGCGCATCGTGCGGCACGGTAAAGGGCACTGCGCACACCGTGCCGAGATCGATGGGAACCATGTCGTGGGCCATCTGCAGCAGCCCGTCAAAATCTGGCGCACCTATCGCCACATGGGTGCCGCGGCTCATAAAGACGGGAATGCGGTGCCGCATTGCCACGGTATGGGCACAGCCGACATGGTCTGCGTGTTCATGCGTGATGAAAATGGCATCGATCTGGTCGATGCCCAACCCCGCCGCACCCAGCCGGGTGGCAAGTTGCCGGATGCCGAAGCCACAGTCCACCAACAGGCGGCGCACCTGCAATCCGTCGCCCGCTTCCACCACGGTGGCGTTGCCTGAGCTGCCGCTGCCCAAGCTGCGAAAGCGCAGCATCGGCAGGCGTGCTTATTTCAGGTCGTCTGCCAGCACGCGCAGGATACGTTCGGCGTTGGCAGACGATTCGGGCGCACCGGCCTCATTCAGCACGGAAACCGTGATGGCTTCCCCCTGGCTGCGCACCACCACACGGTACTTCAGCGGGGGAGTGGCGGCAGATCCGCCCAGCAGCTTGCTGAAGAAGCCTGGCTCCTTCTTGTCGGTTCCGGGAGCCACGTAACGCACAAAATACAGGCCGTCATTGCGGTTGCGGTCTTCGACGGTGAAGCCCGTGCGGTCAAGGGCCAGGCCCACACGGCGCCACGCGCGATCAAAACCTTCGTCCATCTGCACGACCGGGACGTTGTTGACCGAGGTCATGCGCACGCTCGCGGCCTTCAAGGCCGGCGCTGCCACCACGGCCTGGGATTGCTCTTGGGGCACACCGAGCTTGACCATCAGACGGCGCAGGAATTCGGTTTCGAGTTCGGGGTCGGCGGCGCGGGGCTGCCAGACGGTGCTGTCCTTGGACGTGCTGGTGTAAACCTCCACCATGCCGCGGTGGGTGACGTAAATCTCGGTGCCGCCGGCGGCATTGCGCTCCAGGCGCGTGCGGAACTTGTCGCGCTCGCCCGTGGAATACAGCGAATCAAAAACCTTGCCGAGGGTGGCGCGAATCACGTCCTGCGGCAGCTTGGCGCGATTTTCCGCCCAGTCGGTCTCCAGAATGCCCAGGTCAGCCTGGTCGACAACCAGGTTGAAACCGTTCTCCAGCCAGTACTCCCGCACCGGGTCCCACAACTGGTCGGCCGGTCGGTCGATCACCAGCCAGCGCTGGGCGCCGTTGCGTTCGATGCGGACATCGCCGATTTTCGTGGCTGCTGCTCCGGAGGTGGCAGACGATTTGGTGTTCTGGCCAGCCTGGTAGGCTGCGGCAGATACCGCGCTGCCGGGTACCGCATAGCGGTTTTCTCGGGACAGTTGCGTCAGGTCGGGGGGCACCTCCAGTGTGGCCCCCTGGGTGGCGCTTTTGTAGTCGATCTTGTCGTTTTCCAGAACGGAGCAGGCGGAAAGCGCCATGGCAAGGCCCAGCAGGCCCAATCGTGCAGTGTGATTCACGCGGAAATCCTCAGAGTGTCTCGGGTGTCAGGGCGGTAGGGTTAAAGCAGGCCGCTGGCGCGCAGGGCTGCTTCCACGGTGGCTTCGTGGCCCTGGCTCAGGGGTGTCATGGGCAGGCGCATGGTGCCTGCGCACAGACCCATGCGGGCCATGGCCCACTTGACGGGAATCGGGTTGGCTTCAATGAACAGGTTTTTGTGCACCGGCATCAGCTGGAACTGGATGTCCATGGCGCGCCGCACATTTCCGGCAAGCGCCGCAACACACAGTTCGTGCATCAGGCGGGGTGCCACGTTGGCGGTCACGCTGATGTTGCCGTGACCACCGCAGAGCATCAGGGCCACGGCGGTGGGGTCATCGCCCGAATACACGGCGAAGTCCTTGGGCAAATCGCGGATCAGCCACTGGGCGCGCTCGATGTTGCCGGTGGCCTCTTTGATACCGATGATGCCGGGCACCTGCGCCAGGCGCAGCACGGTGTCGTGCAGCATGTCTGCCACCGAGCGGCCAGGCACGTTGTAGAGCACCATGGGCAGGTCGCCCGTGGCCTCGGCAATTGCCTTGAAGTGCTGGTACTGGCCCTCTTGCGTGGGCTTGTTGTAGTAGGGCACGACCTGCAGCTGGCTGTCGGCCCCTACGCCGCGGGCAAACTTGGCCAGCTCGATCGCCTCTGCTGTGGAGTTGGCGCCACAGCCGGCCATGATGGGCACGCGCTTGGCGGCCTGCTCCACGGACACGCGGATGATCTCGCAATGCTCTTCGACGTTGACCGTGGGCGATTCGCCCGTGGTGCCGACCACGCCGATGCAGTCGGTGCCTTCGGTGATGTGCCAGTCAATCAGTTTGCGCAGGGCGGGGTAGTCCACGCTACCGTCCTCGTGCATGGGGGTGACGAGGGCGACGATGCTGCCGGTAAGGGGGACGGAAGAAGAGGTCATGTCCGCAAGTGAAAACGGTAAAAGGGCATTCTAACTAGACCGGAAGGTCCAGACGGTATCGAACGGGCTGGCGTGGGTGCGCGGTTTCGCGCACGGCCGCAATGCGCTGCACGAAACGTGCGGGCGCGTCCACAAAGCCGTCTTCGTACGCAACGGTGCGAAGGGTCGCACAGGCGGCAAGCAACTCGCCGGGTTGCAGCAAAAAATCGGCCCGCGCAGGGCGTCCAACGGTTTCATTGCCGCTTGCAAAGGTTTCATAAATCAGCACACCGCCAGGGGCCACGCTGTCCACCAGAAGGGGCAGCAGCGGGCGCCAGAGGTAGTTGGTGACGATCACCGCGCCAAACTGTCGGCCAGCGAAAGGCCAGGGGCCGTCTTCAATGTCGGCACAGTGAATTTCACCCCAGGCCGCGCACGCCGCCACGGCATCGGCCGAGCGGTCTACGCCCACGGTGGGGTGGCCGTGCTGGTGCATCCAGCGCAGGTGCCTGCCCGCGCCACAGGCCACGTCCAGCGCGGTGCTGCCTGGCGGCGCCAGGGTTGACCAGCGGCGAACCCAGTCGGATGGTGCTTCAGTACCGAGCATTGAGGAGAATAATCGCTATAAAAATAGTAGCTGCTAGCGCTTGCTGTATAAGCTCTAGAGGCTAAAAAAGCTTAAAAATATCAAAAACATGCCCACATCTGGTCTGCCAGCATGACCATGAACCCCGGCACGGTGTACATCGCAAACACCGCCAGCAAGATCAGCAAGGCGGCCACCCAGCCCAGCAGCCGGGCAAAGCGGGATGTGAGGCGCGGTGTGGGGATGTGCATGGGGCCGTCAAGGGTGTTGGGTTACTGGTCGTTTTTCAGGCGGGCTGTGGCGTGCCGCGCTGGATGGGGGCTTCCTTGACGGGCAGATTCACCAGCCCCGCAAAAATACCGAGCCCGATCGCGATGTACCACACCACATCGTAGCTGCCCGTGCGGTCATACAGATAGCCGCCCAGCCACACCCCCATGAAGCTGCCCACCTGGTGGCTGAAGAAGACAAAACCGCCCAGCATCGACAGGTGCTGCACGCCAAAGATCTGCGCAATCGTGGCATTGGTGGGGGGCACGGTGGACAGCCACAGCGCCCCCATGACGGCAGAAAACACGTACACCGACAGCGGCGAAAGCGGTACCAGCAGAAAAATCGAAATCACCACGGCCCGCGCAAAGTAGATGAAGGCAAGGATGTTGCGCTTGGGCATGCGCTGGCCCAGCGTGCCCGCAATGTAGGTGCCAAACACGTTGAACAGCCCGATCAGTGCCAGCGCATAGCTGGCCACCTGGGGCGAGAGCCCGTGGTCGCGCAGGTAGCTGGGCATGTGCACGCCAATGAACACCACCTGGAACCCGCACACAAAATACCCCGCCGTCAGCAGCAGAAAGCTGGGGTAGCGAAACGCCTCACCCAATGCCTGCACAATGGTCTGGTCGCGCCGGGCGGGGGTGGATGCGTGGAACCCGGGCTCGCGCAGTCCGAAGGCCAGCGGAACAATCAGCAGCACCATCAGCGACAGCGCCAGCAGCGCCTGTTGCCAGCCCAAACTGCTGATCAGCCAGCCCTCTACCGGCACCATCAGAAACTGGCCAAACGAGCCGGCCGCCGCCGCCACACCCATAGCCCACGAGCGTCTTTCGGGCGCAATCTGTCGGCCCAGCACGCCGTAGATCACGGCATAGGTGGTTCCGGCCTGGGCCGCGCCAATCAGCACACCCGCCGTGAGTGCAAACAGGGTGGGCGTAGGTGACAGCGCCATGCCAGCCAGCCCAAGGCCATAGAGCACTGCGCCGCCTATCAGCACGCGAAACGCGCCAAACCGGTCGGCCACCATGCCGACAAAAATGCCGATCACGCCCCACGAGAGGTTCTGGATGGCAATCGCCAGGGCAAACGACTGGCGTGTCCAGCCCATCTCCTGGGTGATGGGTTGCAACCACAGCCCGAAGCCGTGGCGGATGCCCATGGACAAGGTCACGATGGCGGCACCGCACGCCAGCACCTGGAACATGGACAATTTTTGGGGATTCGTGTGCATGCAAGGAATGTAGCCAATCCGGCGTGCATTTGCCTGACGCCTGCACGAAGCGCGGCGCGCCATCGTGCTGCAGACTGGGTATTTATCCAGTCCCAACAGCGCTGCGGCACTACAATTCGCCCCATGTCTGCCAAACCGTCATCAGTGTCCGCCAGCGAATATTCCGAGGGTTCCATCCGTGTGCTCAAGGGCCTGGAGCCCGTCAAGCAGCGCCCGGGCATGTACACCCGCACCGACAACCCGCTGCACGTCATTCAGGAGGTGCTGGACAACGCCGCCGACGAGGCACTGGCGGGCTACGGCAAGAAGATCAAGGTCACGCTCCATGCCGACGGCTCGGTGAGCATCGAAGACGACGGCCGGGGCATTCCGTTTGGCCTGCACCCCGAGGAAAAGGCCCCGGTGATCGAACTGGTGTTCACCCGTCTGCACGCGGGCGGCAAGTTCGACAAGGGCAAGGGCGGGGCCTACAGCTTCTCGGGCGGCCTGCACGGTGTGGGCGTGAGCGTGACCAACGCGCTGGCCACCCGGCTGGAAGCCACCAGCTACCGCGAGGGGCAATCGGCCCGGTTGGTGTTCTCGGCGGGCGATGTGATCGAGCCCCTGGTGGCGCGCCCCCTGGAGGCCGGTGAGCGCAAGCAGGGCACCACGGTGCGCGTTTGGCCCGACGCCAAATACTTCGAATCGAGCGCCTTGCCGCTGGGCGACCTCACCCACCTGCTGCGCAGCAAGGCGGTGCTGATGCCGGGCGTGTCGGTCTCGCTGATCAACGAAAAAACACGCGACACCCAGACCTGGCAATACAAGGGCGGCCTGCGCGACTACCTGCAGCAAACGCTCAACGGCGACCCGGTGATACCGCTGTTTGAAGGCGAGGGTTTTGCCGACAGCAGCAACGACAGCTTTGCCGAAGGCGAGGGCGCCTCGTGGTGTGTGGCCTTCACCGAAGACGGCCAGCCCGTGCGCGAAAGCTATGTCAATCTGATCCCCACCAGCGCGGGCGGCACGCACGAAAGCGGCCTGCGCGATGGCCTGTTCAACGCCGTCAAGAGCTTCATCGAGCTGCATTCGCTTCTGCCCAAGGGCGTGAAGCTGATGCCCGAAGACGTGTTTGCGCGAGCCAGCTATGTGCTCTCAGCCAAGGTGCTCGACCCGCAGTTCCAGGGCCAGATCAAGGAACGCCTGAACTCGCGCGACGCGGTGCGGCTGGTCAGCGGCTTCGTGCGCCCGGCGCTCGAGCTCTGGCTCAACCAGCATGTGGACTACGGCAAGAAGCTGGCCGAACTGGCCATCAAGGCCGCACAGACGCGCCAGAGGGCCGGCCAGAAGGTCGAAAAGCGCAAGGGCTCGGGCGTGGCTGTGCTGCCCGGAAAGCTCACCGATTGCGAAAGCCGCGACATCGCCTACAACGAAGTGTTCCTTGTCGAGGGCGATTCGGCCGGTGGCAGCGCCAAGATGGGCCGCGACAAGGAGAACCAGGCAGTGCTGCCCCTGCGCGGCAAGGTGCTCAACACCTGGGAGGTAGACCGCGACCGGCTGTTTGCCAACAACGAAATCCACGACATTTCGGTGGCCATGGGGGTGGACCCGCACGGCCCCAACGACTCACCCGACCTGTCGGGCCTGCGCTATGGCAAGGTCTGCATCCTCAGTGATGCCGATGTGGACGGCTCCCACATCCAGGTGCTGCTGCTCACGCTTTTCTTTCGCCACTTCCCCAAGCTCATCGAGACCGGCCACATCTATGTGGCGCGCCCGCCGCTGTTTCGTGTAGATGTGCCCGCGCGCGGCAAGAAGCCTGCGGCCAAGATGTATGCGCTGGACGAGGGCGAGCTCACCGCCATCCTCGACAAATGCGCGAAAGACGGCGTGCCGCGCGAAAAATGCCAGATCAGCCGCTTCAAGGGCCTGGGCGAGATGAACGCCGAGCAGCTGTGGGAGACCACGCTCAACCCCGACACCCGGCGCCTGTTGCCCGTGCAGTTGGGCGGCACCGACTTTGCCGCCACCGAGGTGCTCATCACCAAGCTGATGGGCAAGGGCGAGGCGGCATCCCGGCGCGAGTTGATGGAGCTGCATGGCGACGCGGTGGAAGTGGACATCTGACCGCAGATGCCTGACCGCCCCTTGTCGGTGTTTCACATGCGCACCATTTATCGCCTTTTAGGCCTCTTGCGCTTGCTGGCTGTGCCTTTGCTGCTATTGATAGCGCAGCAGGCAGCGCATGCCGACCTGTGGGCCTTTGTGGACCCGCGTGGTGTGACCCACTTTGCCGCAGAGCAGGTGGATGCGCGCTACGAGCTGTTTTTCCGCGGAACGCAATTCGACTCCTCGCGCGATGCGCCTGCAAGCGATCAGCGCCCTGGGCAGGCGCAGCCTCCCGCGGTGCGCTTGCTGGCATTTTTTGACATTTCGCCCGATTACAAGCGCGTCAAGCACCATTTGCGGGCCTCGGCCAGCCGCCAGGGGGTGGACTACGAGTTGCTGCAGGCCCTGATTGCCACCGAATCGGGATTTGACGCTGGTGCCGTGTCACCCAAAGGAGCTATCGGCCTGATGCAGGTCATGCCTGCGACGGCAGGGCGGTTTGGCGTGGCGGCGGACACCCGCCGGACGGTGGCGCAGAAGCTGTTGGACCCGGCCTTGAATGTGTCTGCCGGCACCCGCTACCTGCGCTATCTGCTCGATCTGTTTCCCGGCCGTCTGGACCTGGCCCTGGCTGCCTACAACGCAGGCGAGGGCGCGGTGCAAAGGGCGGGTAACCGGATCCCGGCCTACAAGGAAACCCAGAACTATGTGCGCACCGTGCTCGGCCTGTATGCCCAGCTCAAGCCGCCAGCGCCTGTGCTGGCGCAGCGTGCGGGCCCCGGCCGTGTGCGCATGGAGCTATCGGGCGGCGCCTTGAACCGGGGCAATCTGCCCGCCACGCGTGTGGCCCCGCCCCAGAACGTGACTGAACCGAACCCGAACGAATGAGCGACCAACCCACTCTCGATTTCACTACCGCCGGCGACGGGGGCGACTCCCTGGATCTGGCCGGTTATGCCCAGCGCGCCTATCTTGAATATGCTTTGTCGGTCGTCAAGGGCCGTGCATTGCCCGACGTGTGCGATGGCCTCAAGCCCGTGCAGCGGCGCATTTTGTATTCGATGGACCGCATGGGCCTGGGCTACAGCGGCCCCACGCGCAGCACGGCGGCCAAGCCCGTCAAGAGTGCCCGCGTGGTGGGCGATGTGCTGGGCCGTTTTCACCCGCACGGCGACCAGTCGGCCTACGACGCGCTGGTGCGCATGGCGCAGGACTTTGCCCAGCGGTACCCGCTGATTGACGGCCAGGGCAACTTCGGCAGCCGTGACGGCGACGGCGCTGCGGCCATGCGCTATACCGAGGCGCGCCTGTCGCGCATCACCAGCCTGCTGCTCGACGAGATCGATGAAGGCACGGTCGATTTCATGCCCAACTACGACGGCAGCACGGAGGAACCCCGCCAGTTGCCCGCACGCCTGCCGTTTGCGCTGCTCAACGGCGCCAGTGGCATTGCCGTGGGCCTGGCCACCGAGATCCCCAGCCACAACCTGCGCGAGATTGCCGACGCCTGCATTGCACTCATCAAGACGCCCTCGCTCAGCGCCGAAGACCTGCTGGCGTTGGTGCCCGGCCCGGACTACCCCGGCGGCGGCCAGATCATCAGCAGCGCGGGCGATATTGCCGACGCCTACCGCACGGGCCGTGGCAGCCTGAAGGTGCGTGCGCGCTGGAAGATCGAAGAACTCGCGCGGGGCCAGTGGCAGCTGGTGGTGAACGAGCTCCCGCCCGGCGTGAGCACACAGCGCGTGCTCGAAGAAATCGAAGAAATCACCAACCCCAAGGTCAAGGCCGGCAAAAAGGCGCTGAGCCAGGACCAGACACAGCTCAAGGCCAGCATCCTGGCCGTGCTGGACGTGGTGCGCGACGAGTCCAGCAAGGACGCGCCTGTGCGCCTGGTGTTCGAGCCCAAGACCGGCAAGACCCCACAGCAAGAGCTGATCACGGCGCTTTTGGCCCACACCAGCCTCGAAACCTCGGCACCCATCAACCTCACCATGGTGGGGCTGGATGGCAAGCCCGTGCAGAAATCCATGCGGCTGATGCTGGAAGAGTGGATCGCCTTCCGCCAGGGCACCATCACCCGCCGCACGCAGCACCGGCTGACCAAGGTGCTGGACCGCATTCACATCCTCGAAGGGCGGCAGACCGTGCTGCTCAACATCGACGAGGTGATTGCCATCATCCGACAGGCGGACGATCCCAAGGCCGCACTGATTGCGCGCTTTGCCCTGAGCGACCGCCAGGCCGAAGACATCCTCGAAATCCGGCTGCGCCAGCTGGCGCGGCTGGAAGCCATCAAGATCGAGCAGGAGCTGAAAGAGCTGCGCGAAAGCCAGGGCAAGCTCGAAGACATCCTGAACAACCCCGGCTCGCTGCGCCGCACCATGGTCAAGGAGATCGAAGCCGATGCCAAGACCTTTGCCGACCCACGCCGCACCCTGATCCAGGCCGAGAAAAAAGCCGTGGCCGAGGTCAAGGTGGTGGACGAGCCCGTCACGGTGGTCGTTTCACAAAAAGGCTGGGTGCGTGCGCGCAATGGCCATGGCCACGAGGCGGCCAGTTTTGCCTTCAAGGCGGGCGACGGGCTGTATGCCACGTTTGAATGCCGCACCGTGGACCAGCTCATCGCGTTTGGCAGCAATGGCCGCGTGTATTCGGTGCCGGTGGCCCTGTTGCCCGGTGGGCGTGGCGACGGACAGCCGGTCACCACCCTGATCGAGCTGGAATCGGGCACGCAGCTGCTGCACTACTTTGCCGGCCCGGCAAGCGCCGTGTTGCTGCTGTCAAACTCAGGTGGCTATGGATTCTTGGCCAGCGTGGAAAACCTGGTCTCGCGCCAGAGGGGGGGTAAATCCTTCCTGACACTGGGTGATGGCGAAACGGTTTGCCCGCCTTCGCACGCGGCGGGCAGCACCGGCGGTCAGCCGCTACCTGCCGCCACGCATGTTGCCTGTGCCTCGGCGGGGGGGCGCATCCTGACGTTCGAGATCAGCGAACTCAAGACCATGGCCAACGGCGGCCGTGGCCTGATGCTGATCGACCTGGAGCCCAAAGACCAGCTGGCGGGTGCCGTCGCCTACACGCGCAGCGTCCGCATCGAGGGTGTGGGCCGGGGCGGCAAGCTGCGGGAAGAAACGCTGGAAATCCGCTCGCTCAACAACGCCCGCGCAGCCCGTGGACGCAAGGGCAAGGCGGCAGATCTGGGGTTCAAGCCAGCCTCCGTGACGCGCGTCGAATAGCCGCCGTGTCGGCAGGCGCATTTGTCGCCTGTCGGAAATCCTGGTGAGGTGCGACGCCCGGGGGAATGCCCTGGATTTGTAGGAAAATGAAAAATCACGCACTATCAGTTACGAATTATCGGACTGCAGGAGACAAATCATGCTGAATCAACTTCGCATTGCCCACAAGCTGTGGCTGGCGGTCGTCCTTATCGTGGTCATGCTGATCGCTGTAGTGGGTTTTTCGGGGTACCGGTCCGCCAAGGTGCAGGCGCAGGCCGACGCGGTGACCAAAGAGATGGAGGCCCGGGTCTCTTCCGCCATCCGCTGGGCTGGCCTGACCGAGACCAATGCGGCGCGCACGCAGGCGCTCATCGTCAGCAGCGATCCGGCGGTAGAGCTGGAGTTCAAGGACGTCATCGCAGCCACTTCGGCGCAAATCAGCGAAGTGCAGAAATCCATGGAAGGCATGGCCTTGTCCGAGCAGGACAGGGCGCAGATGGCCAAAATTGCCGCTGCGCGCAAAACCATGACCGAGCTGCGGGCGCAAGCCAGGCAGCTCAAGGCCGATGGCCAGGCAGAGCAGGCCGTGGCCCTGGTCAAGCAGTCCTACAACCCTGCGGTGTCTGCTTATCTGCAGACGTTGGGCGACTTTGTGCAGATGCAGCAGCAGACTGCGCAGACGACCTTGGCGGAGATGACGGCTTCACGCATGTTGACCGTGAAAATGGCGGCGGTGGCGGTGGGCGCCTTGCTGCTGGCGATCATTGGCGGGGCCTATTTCCTCATTCGCAGCATTGAGCAGCCCCTGGCCCAGGCCAACGACCTCGCTGCCCGCATTGCAGCGGGCGACCTGAGCATGCAGGCCACCGTCACGCGTGGCGACGAGTTTGGTGATCTGCTGCGATCGCAATACGCGATGAGCGATGCCCTGGGCCGCGTGGTGCACCAGGTGCGCCAGAGCACCGACAGCATTGCCATCGCCAGTGCCGAAATTGCCACCGGCAACCACGATCTTTCCGCGCGCACCGAGCAGACATCGAGCAACCTGCAGCAAACCGCAGCCGCCATGGAGCAGTTCACCAGCACCATCCAGCAAAGCGCTGGCAGTGCCCAGCAGGCCAGCAGCCTGGCGGTCAGTGCCACTGGCGTGGCACGACGCGGCGGTGAGGTGGTAACGCAGGTGGTTGCCACCATGGACGAGATCAATCAAAGCAGCAAAAAGATCTCCGACATCATTGGTGTCATTGATGGCATTGCATTTCAGACCAACATCCTGGCGCTGAACGCGGCCGTCGAGGCAGCCCGTGCTGGTGAGCAGGGACGAGGTTTTGCGGTGGTGGCCAGCGAAGTGCGCAGCCTGGCCCAGCGCAGTGCCGAGGCCGCCAAGGAGATCAAGCAATTGATCAATGCATCGGTGGAAAAGGTGGACACCGGCTCTCGGCTGGTGGCGGATGCCGGCTCCACCATGGCCGACATCGTGCAATCGGTTCAGCGCGTGACCGACATGATTGGCGAAATCACGGCCGCATCCACCGAGCAGGGTGCAGGCGTTTCCCAGGTCAACCAAGCGGTGGGCAATCTTGACCAGATGACGCAGCAAAACGCGGCACTCGTCGAGGAAAGCGCAGCCGCAGCACAAAGCCTGCGTGAACAGGCTGAGCAACTGGCGCAGATGGTGTCGGTGTTCAAGGTCAACGCAGCCGCCTATGGCGTACAGGCCCCGGTGGCCCGCGCCGTGGCAGCCCCGGCCCCCGGCATGGCTGCAGCCGCTGCCAGGGTGCAACGCCCTGCCGTGGCAAGCAAACCTGCCGCCAAGCGGCTGGCGGGTGCGGGCAGCGCGCCCAGTGCTCCGGCCCCTTCTGCCGAGGAGCCGCGCAAGCCCGCTGCACCGGCGCCCCGAGCCACTGCCGTGGCAAAGGGTGGGGACGACGATTGGGAAACTTTTTGAGTCGCTGACCCCGAAGGGCGCTGAGCGCTGAGCGCTCAGTTTTCAGTTGAGTTCAGCGATCAATTCGATCTCAACGCACGCACCCATGGGAATCTGTGCCACGCCAAAAGCGCTGCGCGCGTGCACTCCTTTTTCACCAAATACCTGGCCCAGCAACTCGCTGGCGCCGTTGGTCACCAGGTGCTGCTCGGTGAAGTCGCCGGTGGAGTTGACCAGGCTCATCACCTTGACGATGCGTTGCACCCGGTTCAGGTCGCCCCCGCAGGCGGCTTGCAGTGTGCCCATCAGGTCGATGGCCACGGCGCGGGCAGCGGCCTTGCCTTCTTCGGTGGTGATGTCGCGGCCAAACTGGGCGGCCCAAGGCTTGCCGTCCTTGCGCGCGATGTGGCCGCTCAGAAACACCAGCTTGCCGGTCTGCACATAAGGCACATAGGCAGCCGCCGGCACGGAAACCGGGGGCAGGGTGATCTGGAGTTCTTTCAGCTTGTCGTAAACGCTCATGGTTTTCCTCGGATGGGTGGCAGACATGACCGGTCGGGGCGCAAGCGCAGGCGCATTGCCCTGATGCCGGTGCAGAGGGCGCCAGTGTTACACATGCGTGTGCGAGAAGTGCCCATTTTTGCGCTGTGGGTTGCGTTTAGCATGTGCCCATGCCGCCCATTTCCTCCAGCGTATTCCGCCCTGCTGCGCCGAAACCGCACGAGGAGAGTTCCGTAGGGGGCGCATGGCGCTTGCCGGCGTGCTTGCTGGGGGCCCTGGTGGGTGCCGCGGTGCAGTTGCAGCAGCCCCAGCTTTGGCCCGGGCCTGTTTATGGCGTGCTGCTGGCCTTGGCTGGTGTGGCCTGGCTGGTCAGCAGCCTGCGCCGCGCATGGTGGGGTCATACACCCTTGGCTGCTGAGCGGCGCTGGCGCAGTGCGCGGGCCATGGGCTTTGCGGCCTGCGCGGGGGCGCTGGCCTTGTTTGCCGTGTGCGGGCTGCGTGCCGGTGCCTATGCCTCCCATGCGCTGGCCCCGGGGCTGGAAGGGCGTGACCTGCGGGTGACCGGCGTGGTCGCTGCCATGCCGCAGGTGAACGAAATGGGCGTGCGCTTGCGCCTGGAAGTTGAGGCTGCGTTTTGGCAAGGCGCTGCGGTGACATTGCCCCCGCTGGTGGATGTGTCGTGGTATGGCGATGCGGCGCTGGAGATGGCGCAGCCTGCCGATGCATTGCGGCAGCCCCCATCGCTGCGGGCGGGCGAGCGCTGGGAAATGACGGTGCGCCTGAAGGCCCCCCATGGGGCACGCAACCCCCATGGTTTCGACTACGAGCTCTGGATGTGGGAGCAGGGCGTGCAGGCCACGGGCTATGTGCGCGCCGGCACCAACGACTTGCCGCCGGTGCGGCTCGGCAGCACCTGGCGGCACCCTGTCGAGCGTGCGCGCCAAGCGGTGCGCGATGCCATCGTGTCCCGCCTTGCCGGCAGTGCTGCAGCAGGGGATGCGGGGCAGGTGCGGGTCGCTGGCGTGGTGGCCGCCCTGGTGACGGGTGACCAGCGTGCGATTGACCGCGCCGACTGGGATGTGTTTCGCGCCACCGGCGTGGCGCATCTGATGAGCATCTCGGGTCTGCATATCACCCTGTTTGCCTGGCTGGCGGCGCTGGTGGTGCGGCGGCTGTGGTGCCGTTCGCCGCGTTTGTGCCTGGCCGTCCCGGCCCCCTCTGCGGCCCTGGTGGCAGGTGTTTTGCTGGCGGGTGCCTATGCGCTCTTCAGTGGCTGGGGCGTGCCCGCGCAGCGCACCGTGCTGATGCTGGCGACCATTGCTGCGCTGCAACTGAGTGGGCGCCGCTGGCCTTGGCCACAGGTATGGCTGCTGGCCTGCGCCGTGGTGGTTGTGGTGGACCCGTGGGCGCTGTGGCAGGCGGGGTTCTGGTTGAGTTTTGTGGCTGTTGCTGTGTTGTTTGCTACTAATAATATAGCTGATGGCGCTTATGGGGTGAGCGCTAGAGCCCGTTTTTATGCACTTTTACGAGAGCAGTGGGTGGTGACACTGGCGCTCACCCCACTGACCTTGCTGCTGTTTGGCCAGGTGTCTCTGGTGGGTTTTGTGGCCAATCTGTTGGCTATACCGTGGGTGACGCTGGTGGTGACTCCGCTGGCACTGGCCGGGGTGGTGTGGGCACCGTTGTGGAGCTTGGCTGCTATGGCCCTGCAACCCCTTGCCGCGTTCTTGCAGTGGCTTGCGGCCTGGCCCCTGGCCGTGGCGTTTGTTCCGATGGCGCCATTGTGGGCGGGTGTGGCGGCGGTGGTGGGGGGTGCCCTGCTGGCCATGCGTGTGCCGTGGGCGGTGCGCGCGCTGGCGCTGCCCTTGCTGCTGCCCGCGCTGTGGTGGCAGCCAGTGCGGCCTGCGCCGGGGCAATTTGAACTGCTTGCTGCCGACATTGGCCAGGGCAATGCCGTGCTGGTGCGCACCGCCACGCATGCACTGTTGTACGACGCCGGCCCGCGCTTCAGCCGCGAAAGCGACGCGGGCCACCGCGTGTTGGTGCCCCTGCTGCGCGCGTTGGGGGAGCGGCTGGATCTGCTCATGCTGAGCCACCGGGATTCTGACCACACCGGCGGCGCGGCCGCCGTGCTGGCGCAACAACCCCAGGCGGCCTTGACCGGCTCGATCGAAGCCGAGCATGAATTGCAGGCCCTGCGCCCGGCCACGCCCTGTGTGGCGGGGCAGCGCTGGGATTGGGATGGCGTGGCCTTCGAGGTGCTGTTCCCGGCGGCGGGCCA
The DNA here is from genome assembly GCF_003345135.1 of Acidovorax sp. BoFeN1. Taxonomy (NCBI): domain Bacteria; kingdom Pseudomonadati; phylum Pseudomonadota; class Betaproteobacteria; order Burkholderiales; family Comamonadaceae; genus Acidovorax; species Acidovorax sp. BoFeN1. The sequence goes on along the minus strand of NZ_QOZT01000015.1, from coordinate 34,332 downwards.
GGGCACGCCCGCTGCGGCTGGCAAGGCCACCGCGCCCGCCGTGCGCACCAATGCCGCCAGCTGTGTGCTGCGCATCGCCACCCCGGGACCTGCACCCGCAGTGGCCTTGCTGGTGGGCGATATCGAGCAGGCCCAGGAGCAGGCCCTGGTGGCCGGTGCCGCACCGCTGGCCGCCGATGTGCTGCTGGTGCCGCACCACGGCAGCAAGACCTCATCGAGCGCGCCGTTTCTGGATGCGGTGCAGCCGCGTACCGCTTTGGTGCAGGCCGGTTACCGCAACCGCTTTGGGCACCCGGCGCCCGAGGTGCTGGGGCGCTATCAAGAGCGAGATATCCGGGTGGTGGAGTCCGCGCGCTGTGGCGCCGCCACCTGGCGCTCGGTGCAGCCATTGCAGGTGCGCTGCGAGCGGGATGCTGGGCGGCGTTACTGGCAGCACAACATCGCACCCTAGCCCAAGCGGGCGCTGTTATTTGTCGTGCAACACCTGCGGCAGGCGCGTAACTTGCTATCCTGACTCCAGGAGGCTCGCCCATGCAGAAATTTGATGAGATGTACGCCATGCTGCCCTTTGATGGCAGCGATGTGCGAGAGCATTACAAGCGCTATGGCCAATGGCTGGCGCGCCAGCCTGCGGATGTGATGCAGGCCCGCCGGCTCGAGGCCGAGATGATCTTTCGGCGCGTGGGCATCACGTTTGCGGTGTATGGCGCCAAGGACGAAGGCGGCGCGGGCAGCGAGCGGCTGATCCCGTTTGATCTGATCCCCCGCATCATCCCCGGCCACGAATGGGCGCAGATGCAGCGCGGCCTGGTACAGCGGGTGACCGCGCTTAACCGCTTCATCCATGACGTCTACCACGGGCAGGACATCCTGCGTGCGGGCATTGTTCCGACCGACCTGGTGCTGAACAACGCCCAATACCGCCCCGAGATGGCTGGCGTGCAGGTGCCCCGGGACGTCTATGCACACATCGCCGGCATCGACATCGTGCGGGCCGCCGACGCGCAGGGCAACGGCGTGTATTACGTGCTGGAAGACAACCTGCGTGTGCCCTCGGGGGTTTCCTACATGCTGGAAAACCGCAAGATGATGATGCGGCTTTTTCCTGAGCTTTTCAGCGCACATGCGGTGGCCCCCGTGGCGCATTACCCCGACATGCTGCTGGAAACCCTGCGGGCCAGCGCCCCGGCCACCGTGGCAGAGCCGGTGGTGGTGGTGCTGACGCCCGGCATGCACAACAGCGCCTATTTTGAGCACGCCTTTCTTGCGCAGCAGATGGGCGTGGAGCTGGTGGAAGGGCAGGACCTGGTGGTCAAAGACCGGTTTGTATACATGCGGACCACGCGCGGCTTGCAGCGGGTGGATGTGATCTATCGGCGGGTGGACGATGATTTTCTCGATCCGCAGGTGTTTCGCCGCACGTCCACGCTGGGTTGCGCGGGCCTCATGGAGGCCTATCGCGCGGGCAACGTGGGCATCTGCAACGCTGTGGGAACCGGCGTGGCCGATGACAAATCGGTGTACCCCTATGTGCCCGAGATGATCCGCTTTTACCTGGGTGAAGAGCCGATTCTGAAAAACGTGCCCACCTGGATGTGCCGCAAGCCCGACGATCTGCAGTATGTGCTGGCGCACCTGTCTGAACTGGTGGTGAAAGAGGTGCACGGCGCCGGCGGCTACGGCATGCTCATCGGCCCGGCCGCCACGCAATCAGAAATCGAAGACTTCCGCCGCGCCCTGCTGGCCAATCCGGCGGGCTACATCGCCCAGCCCACGCTCAGCCTGTCCACCTGCCCGACCTATGTGGAAAGCGGAATCGCTCCGCGCCACATCGACCTGCGCCCCTTTGTGCTGAGCGGCCGGGAGGTGCAGATGGTGGCGGGTGGCCTTACACGCGTGGCCTTGCAAGACGGCTCGCTGGTCGTCAACTCGTCGCAAGGCGGCGGCACCAAGGACACGTGGGTATTGGGACAAGAAGGGGGCAAAACATGCTGAGCCGCACTGCCGATCATCTGTTCTGGATGTCACGCTACACCGAGCGGGCAGCTCTGTTTGCGTCAGCAAACAGCGGGGGCGCTAACAATTGTGCAAAGCACTTGTTATGCGTCCACCAAAAGGCTGCTGAAGGCAGACTTTCACCACAACACAGCGTGCGCGCGCAGCGCGTTCGGGGTTCTCTGCCCGGGGAGGAAACATGCTGAGCCGCACTGCCGATCATCTGTTCTGGATGTCACGCTACACCGAGCGGGCAGAAAAGGCTGCTGAAGGCAGACTTTCACCACAACACAGCGTGCGCGCGCAGCGCGTGCGGGGTTCTCTGCCCGGGGAGGAAACATGCTGAGCCGCACTGCCGATCATCTGTTCTGGATGTCACGCTACACCGAGCGGGCAGAGAACACCGCACGCATGCTCAATGTGAGCTACGAGACCTCGCTGCTGCCGCAGTCTGCCGCCATGGCCCAGGAAGGCTGGCTGGGGCTGCTGTCGATCAGCGAGCTGATTCCGGCCTATACCGAAAAGCACGGTGAGGTCGCCCCTGCCAAGGTGCTCGAATTCATGGTGCGCGATGGCGACAATCCGTCGTCCATCTTGTCGTGCCTGCGGGCCGCGCGGGAGAACGCGCGGGCGGTGCGCGGTGCGCTGACCACCGAAGTGTGGGAAACGCAGAACCAGACCTGGCTGGAACTGACCCGGCAACTCCAAGGTGGCATCTTCGAGCGCGATCCGGCCCAATTTTTTGAGTGGGTCAAATACCGCTCGCACCTGTCGCGCGGTGTCACGCTGGGCACCATGCTGCAGGACGAGGCCTTTCATTTCCTGCGGCTGGGCACGTTTCTGGAGCGCAGCGACAACACGGCGCGCCTGCTGGATGTGAAGTTTCACGCCGTCAACAACGACTTTTTTGGCCGTGCCAGCGAGCGCAACCAGGAGAACGACTTCTACCACTGGAGCGCCATCTTGCGCAGTGTTTCGGCGTTCGAGGTGTACCGCAAGGTCTACCGCGACGTCATCACCCCGGGGCGGGTGGCCGACCTGCTGATCCTGCGCCGCGACATGCCCCGATCGCTGCACGCCAGCCTGCGCGAGGTGGTGGACAACCTGGCTGTGGTGGCCAACGAGCAGTCCGCTGAGACACAGCGCTGCGCCGGGCGGCTGCTGGCCGATCTGCAATATGGCCGTATCGACGAAATCCTGGCCACGGGCCTGCACGCTTACCTGACGCAGTTTCTCGACCGCGTGAACGATCTGGGTGGCGGCATCAGCCGCGACTTCCTGGTGGCCGCGGGCGACTAGCCTGGGCGGGTGTGCGCCGGCAAGCCGGGCGAGGGGCGCCCGCCGGTCGGCACGCGCTGCCCCCACGGCTGTGCGTGTGCGCTGCATGGTGGGGTTGGCGCGCAGGGCACACTGTCGCCTTCACCGACGGAGTTTTTCCTGATGAGCACCCACATCCCACCCCATGAAGCGCCATGCAAACCTTGGGGATTTCGCACCCTGGCCGTTCATGCCGGGCAGTCGCCCGACACCAGCACCGGCGCCATAGCGCCCCCCATCGTGGCCACGTCGGCGTTTGCCTACGACGATTTCGAGGCGGGCGAGCGGCGCTTCAATGGCGAAGCACCAGGCTATGTTTACAGCCGGTTTGCCAACCCCACAGTGGCATCCTTCGAGCGCAAGATGGCTGCACTGGAGTGTGGCGAGGCCGCAGTGGGGTTTGCCAGCGGCATGGCGGCCATCAGCACAAGCCTGCTGGGTTTGCTCAAGGCGGGTGATGTGGTTGCCTGCGTGGGCACCCTGTACGGCGGCACCGACGGGGTGATGCGGTCCTTGTTGCCGCGCCTGGGTGTCACGGTGCGGCACTTTCGCACTGTGGATGCCTTGCGGGCCGGGCTCAATGCCGGCACCCGCATTGTTTACGTGGAAACCCCCAGCAACCCCACGCTGGAGGTGATGGACCTGGCGCAGGTGGCGCAAATTGCGCGCCAGGCGGGGGCCATCAGCATGGCCGACAACACGTTTTCCACCCCCTTCCTCACGCGTCCGCTGACACTGGGGGTGGATGTGGTGGTGCATTCAGCCACCAAGTTCATCAGCGGGCATGGCGACGCCACGGGGGGCGTCGCCGTGGGCCGCGCCGAACTGCTGGGGCCCATCAGGGCGGCTGGCATGGGGCAGTTGGGCGGGTGCCTGAGTCCGCACGAAGCTGTCATGCTGCTGCGCGGGCTCAAGACGCTGCCATTGCGTGTGGAGGCCGCCTGTACCAATGCCGAGGCACTGGCCCGGTGGCTGCAGGCCCAGCCTGCAGTGGCCCGTGTGTACTACCCCGGCTTGGCCACGCATCCGGGCCACGGTGTGGCCGCGCAGCAGATGCGGCGCTTTGGCGCCATCCTGTCGCTGGACCTGCGGGGCGGGCGCGCCGCAGCGCGGCAGTTTCTGGACGGCCTGCGCATCGTGACGCAGGCGGTTTCGGTGGGCGATGTGGATTCGCTGGCATGCCATCCCGCATCCACCACCCACCACAGCATGCCCGAGCCGGTGCGCCTGGACAACGGCGTGTCTGATGCCCTGGTGCGCATGAGCGTGGGCATCGAAGACGGCGACGATCTGCTGGCCGATGTGGCGCAGGCCCTTGCACGGGTTTGAAGCCAGTGCCTGGCGCTGGCCCTGGCCGTGTGTTGCGGTGAGTGGCTAGCCCCCGTCCCGCGCGTTGCGCCGCTGGTCGCGCAGCATGAAAAGATAAAGGCTCTCGACCTTTTCACGCGCCCACGGCGTCTTGCGTAAAAACTTCAGGCTTGACGACACGCTGGGGTCGCTTTGAAAGCAGCGCACCGGAATGCGCTCGCCCAGCTCCTGCCAGCCGAAATAGTCGGCCAGCCCCACCACCATGGCCTCCAGCGTCACACCGTGCAGCGGGTTGTGCGCCTGCTTGAGGCGGGCGTCTGCTGGCGCATCGATGGGTGCGTCTATGGGCGCGTTCGCCGGCACAGCGCCCGGGTTGGAAGGTGTCTCGGGGGCGGATTTTGGAAGGCTTGGCTCGTGGGCATTCATGGCCGCAAGCATAAGGCGATTGCGGGGCCGGGATGCGGCATTGGGTGCGGGCGCCGATAATCAGCACCCGCCTTCGCACCCGTCCTGCACTGGCGGTCACCCGGTTCAATTCTTCATGTCCGCCCAGCCTCCACTTCGCGTCCTGTCCGTCATCCCGCCGATGACGCAGCTCAACACCCCTTACCCGTCCACCGCGTACCTCACGGGGTTTCTGCGCTCGCGCGGGGTGGCTGCAGTGCAGGAAGACCTGGCGCTGGCGCTGGTGCTGCAGCTGCTGTCGCCGCAAGGCCTGCGCGCGGTGGCTGCCCAGGTCGAGGCGATGCCCCCCCAAAAGCACAGCCCTGCGGTGCAAAGCTTTGCGGCGCAGCAGGGTCGCTACCTGGCCACTATCGCGCCCGCCATTGCCTTTTTACAGGGGCGCGACTCCACGCTGGCCCACCGCATCGTGGGCCGCAATTTCTTGCCCGAGGGGCCGCGCTTTGAGTCGCTGGATGTGTATGTGGACGACGAGGGCGGCGACCCGCTGGGCTGGGCCTTTGGCGCCCTGGGCCTGCACGACCGGGCCAAGCACCTGGCCACGCTGTACCTGAACGACCTGGCCGATGTGCTGCGCGATGCGGTGGACCCGCGCTTTGAGTTTGTGCGCTACGCCGAGTCGCTGGCAGGTAGCCAGCCCACCTTTGAGCCGCTGGCCCAGGCGCTGGCGGCGGCGCCCAACCTGGTGGACGAAACGCTGCGCGATTTGACCCTGGCTGCCATCGAGCGCCATGCGCCCACCGTGGTGCTGCTGTCGGTGCCGTTTCCTGGGTCGGCCTATGCGGCCTTTCGCATTGCGCAGACCATCAAGGCGCAGCACCCGCACATCGTGACGGTGCTGGGCGGTGGTTTTGTCAACACCGAACTGCGCGAGCTGACCGAGCCGCGCGTGTTTGACTACTTTGATTACGTGACGCTGGACGCGGGTGAGCGCCCTTTGCTGGCGCTGCTGGAGCACCTGCAGGGCCAGCGCGGCCGCCAGCGGCTGGTGCGCACCTTTGTGCGCGATGCAGATGGCGAAAAGCCTGGCGCCGTGCAGTACGTGAACATGATGGAAGCCGACATCGCCTTTGCCGAAGTGGGCACGCCCACCTGGGATGGCTTGCCGCTTGACCGCTATCTCTCGCTGCTCGACATGCTCAACCCCATGCACCGGCTGTGGAGCGACGGGCGCTGGAACAAGCTCACGGTGGCGCACGGCTGCTACTGGAAGAAGTGCACTTTTTGCGACGTGAGCCTGGACTACATCGGCCGCTACGAGGGCGCATCGGCCACCGTGCTGGCCGACCGCATCGACACCATCGTGCGCGAGACCGGGCAGACCGGGTTTCATTTTGTCGACGAAGCTGCGCCGCCCAAGGCCCTGAAGGCGCTGGCCACCGAGCTGATCGCGCGCAATGCTGGCATCTCGTGGTGGGGCAACATCCGCTTTGAGAAAACCTTCAACCCCGAGCTGTGCAACCTGCTGGCCGACAGCGGCTGCATCGCCATATCGGGCGGGCTGGAGGTCGCTTCGGACCGGCTGCTCAGCCTGATGAAAAAGGGCGTTTCCGTGGACCAGGTGGCGCGCGTGACGCGGGCCTTCACCGAGGCGGGCATTCTGGTGCACGCCTACCTGATGTACGGCTTTCCCACGCAGACCGTGCAAGACACCGTGGACGCGCTCGAATACGTGCGCCAGCTGTTTGCCAACGGCTGCATTCAAAGCGGGTTTTTTCATCGCTTTGCCTGCACCGTGCACTCACCCGTGGGACAGCACCCCGAAGAATTTGGCGTCACCCTGCAGCCCCTGCCGCCCGTGAGCTTTGCCAAGAACGACATCGGCTTTCACGACCCCACGGGCGTGGACCACGATGCACTGGGCGGCGCGCTCAAGAAAGCCATCTACAACTACATGCACGGCATCGGGCTCGAAGAGGACGTGCGCAGCTGGTTCCCCTTCAAAGTGCCCAAGACCACCGTGGCGCGCAACCGCATTGAGCGGGCGCTGCGCGAGCGCGGCTGATTGGCCGGCGCGCTGGCGCAAGCCGCGCAGGTTTGCAACAACCGACCGGCCGCGTCGATCTTGCTGCCAGCGGTGTGTACTCAAAACGCTATCTAATTAATAGCTACATGCGCTTTATGGATAAGGGCTAGAGCCTCAAAAGACTAAAAAAAGGTGCGCAGGGGCGCACCGTTGGGTTGCCTGGGCAAAATGCCCGTGCCGCGTTACTCCAATTCGCCCATCTGCGATTGCAGATAGTTGGGCAGGCCTACCTTGGCGATCAGGTCGATCTGGGTTTCAAGGAAGTCGATGTGCTCCTCGGTGTCATCCAGGATCTTTTGCAGCAGGTCGCGCGAGACATAGTCGCGCACGGTTTCGCAATGGGCAATGCCGTCCTTGATGGTGGCCTGGGCACCTTGCTCGGCACTCAGGTCACAGGCCAGAATTTCGGGCACGTCTTCGCCCACCTGGATCTTGGCCAGGTCCTGCAGGTTGGGCAGGCCGTCGAGCATGAAGATGCGGTCCATCAGCCAGTCGGCGTGCTTCATCTCGCCGATGGATTCGGAGTATTCCTTCTTGGCCAGCTTGTCGAAGCCCCAGTGCTTGAGCATGCGGTAGTGCAAAAAATACTGGTTGATGGCCGTGAGCTCGTTCTTGAGCTGGGCCTGCAGATGGCCAATGACTTGTGCGTCACCCTTCATGGTGGATTCCTTGTGTGTTGGTTCGGCCCCCATTGTCGCGACGCCACACCCACTGCGCAACCCAAGCCCTTGCGCGGGGCGCGCTGCCGTTGGCGGCCTGCGCTTGCACAGGCAGACAGGCGGACAGATTTGTCACAAAATAGCAATACTCAATTGATTCAATGAATTCAATTCATTGGATTCATTGGTCGAAAAAACCTAAACTTCAGTCCTGTTCAGTCAACCAACCACTAAGGAAACAGCAATGTCCCTGATCAACACGCAAGTTCAGCCCTTCAAGACCGAAGCTTTCCACAACGGCAAGTTCATCACCGTCACCGAAGAAAGCCTCAAGGGCAAGTGGTCGGTCGTGATCTTCATGCCCGCTGCCTTCACCTTCAACTGCCCCACCGAAGTCGAAGACGCTGCTGACAACTACCCCGAGTTCCAGAAGGCCGGCACCGAGGTGTACATCGTTACCACCGACACGCATTTCTCGCACAAGGTGTGGCACGAAACCTCCCCCGCCGTGGGCAAGGCCAAGTTCCCTCTGGTGGGCGACCCCACGCACCAGCTGACCCGCGCCTTTGACGTGCACATCGAAGAAGAAGGCCTGGCACTGCGCGGCACCTTCATCATCAACCCCGATGGCATCATCAAGACCATGGAAGTGCATTCCAACGAAATCGCCCGCGATGTGAAGGAAACCCTGCGCAAGCTCAAGGCAGCCCAGTACACCGCAGCGCATCCTGGCGAAGTGTGCCCCGCCAAGTGGAATGAAGGCGCCAAGACCCTGGCTCCATCGCTGGACCTGGTCGGCAAGATCTAAGCCACCCAACCATTTGACGGCGGAGCGCCCCGGCGCTCCCAAGCCGGACCACGCCGTGGCGCCCGCGCCATGCCGTCCGGCTTTTTTACGCCCGGTATTTCGTGCAAAGGGCGCCAAAAGCGGCCCGAACACATTTCCCCCACAACTCGAATCTATAAGGACACCACCATGCTCGACGACCAACTCAAGACCCAACTCTCTGCATACCTGGAGCGCGTGCAGCAGCCGTTCGAGCTGGTGGCATCCCTGAACGACAGCGACACCTCCCGCGAAATGCTGGAGCTGCTGCAAACCATCCAGTCGCTGCGCAGCGACAAGATCACCCTGCGCACTGACGGCAACGACGCGCGCAAGCCTTCGTTCTCGCTGCAGCGCGTGGGCAGCACCAGCCAGCTGCGCTTTGCCGGCCTGCCGCTGGGCCATGAATTCACGTCCCTCGTGCTGGCGCTGCTGTGGACGGGCGGCCACCCACCCAAGGCCGAGCAGGAGGTGCTCGACCAGATCGACGCGCTCGAAGGCGACTTCAACTTCGAGGTCTACATGAGCCTGAGCTGCCACAACTGCCCCGACGTGGTGCAGGCGCTGAGCCTCATGGCCATCCGCAACCCGCGCATCAAGACCACGGTGATTGAAGGCGGCGCCTTCCAGGAAGAAGTGAACCGCCGCGAAGTCATGGCCGTGCCCATGGTGTTCCTGAACGGCCAAGTGTTCGGCTCGGGCCGCATGCTGCTCGAAGAAATCGTTGCCAAGATCGACACCGGCGCCGCCGCCAAAGAGGCAGCCAAGCTCAGCGCCAAGGAAGCCTTTGACGTGCTGATCATCGGTGGTGGCCCCGCCGGCGCTGCCGCTGCCGTGTACGCCGCCCGCAAAGGCATTCGCACTGGCGTGGCCGCCGAGCGCTTTGGCGGCCAGGTGAACGACACCCTGGGCATTGAAAACTACATCTCGGTGCTCGAAACTGACGGCCCCAAGTTTGCCGCCGCCCTCGAAGCCCACACCCGCGCCTACAACGTGGACATCATGAACCTGCAACTGGCCGAGCGCCTGATCCCCGCCACCGAGCCCGGTGGCCTGATCGAGGTGAAGCTGGCCAACGGCGGCTCGCTCAAGTCCAAGAGCGTGATCCTCTCCACCGGCGCCCGCTGGCGCAATGTCAACGTGCCCGGCGAAGCCGAGTACAAGAACAAGGGCGTGGCCTATTGCCCACACTGCGACGGCCCGCTGTTCAAGGGCAAGCGCACAGCGGTGATCGGCGGCGGCAACTCGGGTGTCGAGGCCGCCATCGACCTGGCCGGTGTGGTGGCTCACGTCACGCTGGTGGAATTTGCCGACCAGCTCAAGGCCGACGCCGTGCTGGTGAATAAACTCAAGAGCCTGCCCAACGTCACCATCCACACCAACGCGCAGACCACCGAAATCACCGGCGCCGACGGCAAGGTGAACGGCCTGAAGTTCAAGGACCGCGCTACCGGCCAGGAACACCTGGTGCCGCTGGAAGGCGTGTTTGTGCAGATCGGCCTGGTGCCCAACACCGACTGGCTCAAGGGCACGGTCAACTTGAGCAAGTTTGGCGAGATCGAGATCGACGCCAAGGGCCACACCAACGTGCCCGGCGTGTTTGCTGCCGGCGACTGCACCACCGTGCCCTACAAGCAGATCGTGATTGCCGCCGGCGCTGGCGCCACGGCTGCGCTGAGCGCGTTTGACCACCTGATCCGCAGCGGCGTATCGGCTTGAGTTTTTAGATCAAATATGGCTGTAGCGCTTATGGGATAAGCGCTAGAAGCTATCAAATTAAAAGCGGCGGGGCTGTGCAAACAGCCCTGCCGATTTTGTTTTGTATGCAGGGAAGGCCAGGTTTCGGCCAAGAGCAGCCGATCAGTGCTTTTTGGGTGGATCGGTTCAAGCTTTTTACAGCCTCTGGTCAATACCGACCCTTGCTGTGTTGGTCAGCCGACGCCGCAGTCAGCAGACGTGGAGTCCGCATGCAGATCGTTCAACCCGCGCCGCCCTTCGTTATTACCGATAGTTACACTGATCGGCAATCGCATCGTTTTTGACCCGTCTCTAAGCAGTGGTGTAGCGCAGGTTTTTGCCCAGACCGTCTGCTCCCACCTTCCCACATCAACATGGTTGCAAACATTCTCGTCGGCATGCTGTGCGCACACCTGCTGTGCTTTTCGGTGATGTTTTGGCTCGTTAGCAAACGCCTACACGGCAAAAAGATGGGGATGGACTTTTTTGCGATGGGCAACCTTCTTTTGGGTTCTGCCTATGTGCTGCAATTGGCTGAAGGCGGCCCCGCCTGGAGCCTGGTGAGCGTTGTCAACCACACCTTCACGCTCGCCTCCCCGGTGGCTTACTGGCTGGGGGCCATGCGGTTTTTTGGGCACTCCGTCCCTTTGTGGCGTCCACTGCTTGCAGTCGCCGTGACCTACAGCGCCGCGCAGGTGCTGGTGCAATGGAGCCTGGGCCCGGTGGCCCGCTACGCCATGCTCTCAGGCATGTCTGCACTGCTTTTCTTGGCCATGGTCATCACCGTGGTTTATGGCGTGCGCACATTTGCCAAGGATTTGTATGGGGAGATGATATTTTTTGCCGTCTTGATCAGCGGCATTTGCGTACTCAACGCGCTCAAGTTCATGAAGCTTGTGGATGGCGGTTTGAATGCACTGCACATGGACAGCAATTTTCAGCTGGTGTTCTACATCTACATGTCATCCCTGGCAACGGTGTTGCCGCCATCGATCATTTGGCTGGTACTGCGCCGCTTGACCGATGACCTGCGTGACATGGCTGCGCGTGACCCCATGACACAGTTGCTTAACCGCCGCGGACTCACAGAAGCGCTGCAACGGTATTTCACCTCCCGCAAGGCAGTGCCTGCGCACTTGCTGATGGTTGACGTCGACCACTTCAAACGCATCAACGATACCTATGGCCACCAAGTCGGAGACGCCGTCTTGTGCCAGGTGGCGGAGGTACTTGGTGCCACTGTGCGTGGTGGCGACCTGGCAGCCCGTATTGGTGGTGAAGAGTTTGTTGTCATCTGCCTGGACACCGACATTCTGGGCGTCATGCACTTGGCTGAGCGCTTACGCGCAGCCATCGAGAATCAAGCCATCAAGATCACTGGCTCCGACCATCCACTGCACTGCACGATCACGATTGGGGTTTCACACCCCTTCGCCAGTGCACATGTCTTGGAGGACGCCATGCGAGAAGCCGACGCCGCCCTTTACCGTGGCAAAGCCGCTGGACGCAACCGGATCGAACTGGCCTCTGCATGAACGGGCACGCAGGTTGAAAAAACGCCTTAATTGATAGCTGCTAGCGCTTAATGGGCGAGGCCTAAGGCCGAATTTGTTCTAAATTTTCCCGGATTTGTATAGTGGGCGCAGCACACGCGCACCATGCAGTTTTTCGCATGTCGCCCCGGTCAATGGGCGCCCCTTGCGGGCGCCGCCGCATCAGTAGATCAGCCGGTCCGGCTGTAGCTCTTGCAGGATGGTGGTGGCGATTTCTTCGATGGATTTGGTGGTGGTAGACAGCCAGCGGATGCCAGCGCGGCGCATCATGGCCTCGGCTTCGGCCACCTCGTGGCGGCAGTTTTGCAGGCTGGCATAGCGCGATTCGGGTCGGCGTTCGCTGCGAATCTCGGACAGCCGCTCGGGGCTGATGGTCAGGCCAAAGATCTTTTTGCGAAACTCCATCAGCGCCGGTGGCAGCTGACGGCGGTCAAAGTCTTCGGGGATCAGCGGGTAGTTGGCGGCCTTCAGGCCATGCTGCATGGCCAGGTAGAGACTGGTGGGAGTTTTGCCGCTGCGGCTTACGCCCACCAGGATCACGTCGGCGCCCGCCAGGTCGCGGTGGCTTTGGCCATCGTCGTGCGCCAGGCTGAAATTGATGGCTTCGATGCGGTCGGTGTATTCCTTGCTGCGGCTCACATCCGAGAAGCGCCCCACCCGGTGGTGCGACTTGATTCCCAGCTCTTCCTCCAGTGGGTGCACGAAGGTGCCAAACATGTCCAGCAGCATGCCTTTGCAGCCCTCCTGGATGACTTTGAGCACCTCCATGTTGACCAGCGTGGTGAACACCACCGGTTTCTTGCCTTCCAGTTCGGCGGTGTGGTTGATCTGGCGCACCGCCTGGTGGGCCTTGTCCACGGTGTCCACGAACGGCAGGCGCACGCGGCGCGGCACCAACTCGAACTGGGCCAGGATGGCGTTGCCGAAAGTTTCGGCGGTGATGCCGGTGCCGTCAGACACAAAGAATACGGTGCGCGAGTGCATGGAAGAGGGGCCTTTCAGGACGTCAGCCTGTCGCCAGTGCGGCAGGCCTACAATTGTGACAATTATCCATTTCTCACCATGCACCCGGTCGGCCAACAACCACAACGACAAAGCTGCAGCCCGTGCATGGCCGCTCGCCCCTTGCTCCCTTCGGGCGGGCGCGCAGACCCGGTTTTAACTTCTGGAGCTCTCCCATGTCTGCACTTTTCAGCTCGACCGCCCTGGTCGTACCGTTTGAAAACCTGAGAATGACCGACGTCGAGGCGGTAGGCGGAAAAAACGCCTCCCTCGGCGAGATGATCTCGCAGCTGCCGCACGGCGTGCGCGTGCCCACGGGCTTTGCCACCACGGCCCATGCGTTCCGCGAATTTTTAGCCTTTGAAGGCCTGGCCGACCGCATCAGCGCCAAGCTGGCCGCGCTCGACACCGAAGACGTGCGTGCCCTGGCTGCCGTGGGCGCCGAGATCCGCGCCATGGTCGAGGCCCAGCCTTTCCCGGCCGATCTGCAAAAGGCCATTGCCGACGAATTCGCCAAATTGAGCGCAGGCAACCCGGCTGCCTCGTTTGCCGTGCGCTCGTCCGCCACGGCCGAAGACCTGCCCGACGCATCCTTTGCTGGCCAGCAGGAAACCTTCCTGAACGTGCATGGCATCGACGAGGTGCTGCACAAGATGAAGGAGGTTTTCGCCAGCCTCTACAACGACCGCGCTATCAGCTACCGCGTGCACAAGGGTTTTGCGCACGATGTGGTGGCCCTGTCTGCCGGCGTGCAGCGCATGGTGCGCTCTGACCTGGGCGCGGCCGGTGTGATGTTCACCATCGACACCGAAAGCGGTTTTGAAGACGTGGTGTTCATCACCAGCAGCTACGGCCTGGGTGAAACCGTGGTGCAGGGCGCCGTGAACCCAGACGAGTTCTATGTGCACAAGCCCATGCTCAAGGCGGGCAAAAAGTCGGTGATCCGCCGCAATCTGGGGTCCAAGCTGATCCAGATGGTGTTTGCCACTCCCGACGAAAAGGCCCAGACCGGCAAGCTCATCAAGACCATCGACGTGCCCACCGAGCAGCGCAACCGCTATTCGCTCACCGATGCCGACGTGGAGCTGCTGGCGCACTATGCCGTGGTGATTGAACAGCACTATGGCCGCCCCATGGACATCGAATGGGGCAAGGACGGCACCGACGGCCAGCTTTATATCTTGCAGGCCCGCCCTGAAACGGTGAAGAGCCAGGCCAAAGGCCAGGCCGAACTGCGCTACAAGCTCAAGGGCCATGGCGCCGTGCTGGCCGAAGGCCGTGCCATTGGCCAGAAGATCGGCACCGGCCCCGTGCGCATCGTGCACAACATCAGCGAGATGGACAAGGTGCAGCCCGGCGATGTGCTGGTGACCGACATGACCGACCCCAACTGGGAGCCCGTGATGAAGCGCGCCAGCGCTATCGTCACCAACCGCGGTGGCCGCACTTGCCACGCCGCCATCATTGCCCGCGAGCTGGGCATTCCGGCGGTGGTGGGCTGCGGTGACGCTACCGAGCGCCTGAAAGACGGCACGTTGGTCACGGTGAGCTGCTCGGAAGGCGACACCGGCCGCATCTATGACGGTCTGCTCGAAACCGAGATCACCGAAGTGCAGCGCGGCGAGATGCCAGCCATCAAGACCAAGATCATGATGAACGTGGGCAACCCGCAACTGGCGTTTGACTTTTGCCAGTTGCCCAACGAGGGCGTGGGCCTGGCGCGGCTCGAGTTCATCATCAACAACAACATTGGCGTGCACCCCAAGGCCATTCTTGACTACCCGAACATCGACAACGACCTGAAAAAAGCCGTGGAATCGGTGGCACGAGGTCATGCCAGCCCGCGCGCTTTCTATGTAGACAAGGTGGCCGAAGGTGTGGCCACCATTGCGGCAGCCTTCTGGCCCAAGCCCGTCATCGTGCGCTTATCCGACTTCAAGAGCAATGAATACCGCAAGCTCATTGGCGGCAGCCGTTACGAGCCCGAGGAAGAAAACCCGATGCTGGGTTTTCGCGGTGCGGCGCGCTACATCAGCACCGAGTTCGGCGAAGCCTTTGCGATGGAATGCGAAGCTTTGAAGCGCGTGCGCAACGACATGGGCCTGACCAACGTGCAGGTGATGGTGCCGTTTGTGCGCACACTGGGCCAGGCCGAGCGCGTGACCAAGTTGCTGGCTGCCCACGGGCTTGAGCGCGGCAAGGACGACCTCAAGGTCATCATGATGTGCGAGGTGCCCAGCAATGCCATCCTGGCCGATCGCTTCCTGGAGTTCTTCGACGGTTTCTCCATCGGTTCCAACGACCTGACCCAGCTCACCCTGGGCCTGGACCGCGACTCGGGCCTGGAGTTGCTGGCAAAGGACTTTGACGAGCGCGACCCGGCCGTCGAGGCGCTGATCCACCAGGCCATCAAGGCCTGCCTGGCGCAGGGCAAATACATCGGTATCTGCGGCCAGGGCCCGTCAGACCACCCTGACTTTGCGCAGTGGCTGGCCAAAGAGGGCATTTCGTCGATTTCGCTGAACCCTGACAGCGTGATCGCCACCTGGCAGCAACTCGCACGCTGAGCGAGCAGGGGCTGCACTTTGTCAACCCACGGTAGCGAGCACCCTGGATGCGGCCCCTGAAAAAAACCCACGAGCCCGAGCTGGCCGGGCCCTTCCCACCAGACCTGCACGATGTGCGCCACCTGTGGCTCAAGGGGGGGCTGCTCTTGCTGTGGGTGCTGGTCTCATTTGTGGCCACATTCTTTGCCCGCGATCTGCAGTTGCTGGTGGCCGGGGGCTGGCCGCTGGGTTACTGGATCGCCGCCCAAGGCGCGGTGTTGATGTTCATTGCCATCGTCGTGGCCTACTGCTGGGCCATGAACCGCTTTGAGCGCCAGGACGCCGCACAGGCGGCTGCGCAGATGGCAGAGCGCGCGCCGGTACCGGCCAGACCCCATGGCTGATCCCGGTGGTGCTAAACAGGGGGGTGAAGACAAGGCCTACCTCTGGCGCCTGCACCGCATCTTTGCCCTGTATGTGGTGGGGGTGGTGGCATTTTTGGCCCTGATGGCCTGGGCAGAGCAGCGGGGGCTTTCGAGGCACTGGATCGGCCCGATCTTCCTGTTTCTCACGGTAATGGTCTACGCCGGTATCGGTGTGTACGGCCGCACCACCGATCCCGAAGAGTATTACGTGGCGGGGCGGCGCATTCCGCCCATCTACAACGGCATGGCGGCGGCGGCCGACTGGATGAGCGCCGCCTCGTTCATCAGCCTGTCGGGTGCGCTGTATCTGCAGGGTTTTTCTGGCACGCCGGGCCAGGCGGGCGGGCTGGCCTACCTGCTGGGCTGGACCGGCGGCTTTTGCCTGGTGGCCCTGCTGATCGCCCCGCATCTGCGTGCCATGGGCCTTTACACGGTGCCCGATTTTTTTCATGTGCGTTTTGGCGGGCGCTGGCCGCGCATCATTGCCGCGCTGGCGGCGGTGCTGTGCTCGTTCACCTACGTGGTGGCCCAGATTTATGGCGTGGGCCTGATTGCATCGCGCCTCACGGGGGTGCAGTTCGAGATCGGCATCATGCTGGGGCTGGGCGGTGTGCTGCTGTGCTCGTTTCTGGGCGGCATGCGCGCCATCACCTGGACGCAGGTGGCGCAATATGTGGTGCTGCTGCTGGCCTTTTTGATCCCGGTGTCTTGGCTGGCCTACAAGCAGCTGGGCAATCCGATGGCGCCCCTGGTGTATGGCGCGCAGCTGGGCAAGATTGCCGATATGGAAGAGCGGCTGCTTGACTCGCCGGCAGAGCACCAGGTGGTGGTGGCCTATTTGCGCCGGGCGCAGGACTTCGAGGCGCGGCTGCAGGACGTGGAGGGCGCGCTGGAGCGCGAGCGCGAAAAGGCGCGCGAACGCGTTCGTGCCCTGCGTGACCAGAATGCCGATGTGGGCCTGATTGTTTCGGCCAGCCGTGAGCTGGTCTCGCTGCCCCGCGATGCGGCATCGGCGCGCGAGCGCTGGACGCGCGAGATGCGCGAGAACTATGAGCGCGCCCGCCCCCTGGGAGGCCTGCCGCTGCACAGCCAGGCCTTCGCAGGCGACCCCAACGGCTCGCCGCATGAGCGAAAGGAGTATGAACTGGCGCGGCGCAACTTCCTGGCGCTCATGTTCTGCCTGATGGTGGGCACTGCGGGCCTGCCACATTTGCTGACCCGTTACTACACGGCGCCCTCGGTGGCTGCGGCGCGGACGTCGGTGGCGTGGTCGCTGTTTTTCATTGCCTTGCTTTACCTTAGCGCGCCAGCGCTGGCCGTGCTGGTGAAGTTCGAGGTCATGCAGAACCTGGTGGGCAGCAGTTTTGAAACCCTGCCCAACTGGCTGGCGCAGTGGGCCCGGGTGGACGCATCGCTGTTGTCGGTGGAAGACGTGAACGGCGATGGCCTGGTGCAGTTTGGCGAAATCCGGCTGGGTGCCGACCTCATCATGCTGGCCACGCCAGAGCTGGGGGGGCTGCCGTATGTGGTGTCGGGCCTGGTGGCTGCGGGCGGGCTGGCGGCGGCATTGTCCACTGCCGACGGGCTGCTGCTGACCATCAGCAACGCGCTGGTGCGCGACCTCTATTACCGCGGGGCTCCCCGGGAGGCATCGCCCGAACAGCGCGTCATCCTGACCAAGTTCACCTTGCTGTCGGTGGCGCTGGCGGCGGCGTTTGTAGCGGCACTCAAGCCGGCCGAAATTCTGCCGCTCGTGTCTGCGTCGTTTTCTCTGGCTGCGTCGGCCTTTGTGCCGGTGATGGTGCTGGGTATCTTCTGGCGCGGAACCACGCGCCAGGGGGCGGTGGCCGGCATGCTCGCCGGGCTGGGCATTGCCGTGTATTACATGCTTTCGCATGTGCCCGTCTTGCGCACCTGGGCGGGCTGGTTGCTGGCGGATGGCCTGTGGTTTGGCATCCAGCCCATTTCTGCGGGGGTGTTTGGCGTGCCCGCAGGGCTGATCGTGGCGGTGGTGGTGAGCCGCATCACCCGACCGGCTCCAGCGCTGCCCCTGGTGCGCTCCGAGATGTAGGCACTGCCAGCCTGCGCAATCGGGCAACAGGAGCCGTTTCGCCGACAGCCAATACCGCGCAGAGTGTGCCAGGTGTGCCGGCCAGCCTGCACAACCCCGCAATCAAAAAAGCGGCCACAGGGGCCGCTTTGGATGACCTGCACAACCCTCGCGCGTCGGTGGTAGTGCGGATCGGGATGGGCCGCAAGGCGTCTTTTTGCAGCCAGTAGCCCCACTATTGGAAAGATAAGCAACGCAGTGGACCGCCCGAGACCGCGCTATCACAGACCGCAGGGAGTTATGCAGGTCATCCCTTGGTGCAGGGAGAGGGGAGCCGCTGTTTCAGCGCACGCCCAGCAGTTCCACGTCGAACTTCAGCGTGGCGTTGGGGGGAATCACACCGCCGGCGCCGCGTGCGCCATAGCCCAGTGCGGCCGGGATGATCAGGGTGCGCTGGCCACCGATCTTCATGCCTTGCACGCCTTCGTCCCAGCCCTTGATGACCATACCCGCGCCCAGCGAGAACGCGAAGGCGTCGTTGCGGTCGCGGCTAGAGTCGAACTTGGCACCTTGCTCGCCATTGTTGTAAAGCCAGCCGGTGTAGTGCACCGAGACGTTCTGGCCCTTGGTGGCTTCGGCGCCTTCGCCGATGACGGTGTCTTCGTATTGCAGGCCGGATGCGGTGGTGGTCAGTGCCATGGTGAAATTCCTTGAGTGCTATTAAAAATATAGCTGCTAGCGCTTATGGATAGTGCGCTAGCAGCCATTTTGGCCCGTATTTTAGCAAAAGCCCGGCAAGCGGGCAGGGCAGCGCGGGTCAGCGGATGGGCGCTGCTTCAGGCCTTCTTGGCGCGGCCCGCTACCCAGCGGGTGGCAAAGGCTTGCACGTCCGACAGGCGCTTGAGCAGATCGGCGCCCGACGGGGTGACGGTGTAACCGTCGCTGCCGTGGTCGACAAAGCCGGCCTCGCGCAGTTCCTTGATGCGGGTGTTCAAGGTGTTGGGCGTGATGCCGCCCACACTGTCTTGCAGCAGGCGGAAGGTCTGGGGGTGGCCATCGCGCAGGGCCCAGAGCACGCGCAGTGCGTAACGGCATTCAAGCCGTTCAAACAGCTGGTTGATGGCGGCATTTTCTTTGGAGCTCATGGATGTTTCTCCTCGCGCGAGTGTTGGGTCAGATTCCGGGGTGGCGCGAAAGGCACCACGTCCGAGGGAGCGCTGCGACTATAGCGCGGAACCCGTTTTGCTACAAGTTTGGTAGCTCAAAAGGCACAGTGCACATGCACCTGCCCCGTAAATTGCCTCAAACCATTTCAAAGTGTTGCATGCGGGCCACGAACAAGGTGATCGGGCTCGCCGGCGCACGCCAGGTGGTGCACCAGCAGCCGTGCGCAGGGTGGAAGCGTCTGGCTGCTGCGGTAACACACGGCAAAACGGCGGCGTACCCAGGCATCGCTCAGGGGAACAATGCGCACCGGGGCCGTGCGGGCAAAGGGCCCGGCCACCTCGCGCGGCACCACGCTGATGGCCAGGTTGGCCCGGGCGCAAGTGGCCGCTGCGGTCAGCGCGCCGGCTGCCGTGGCTTCATCGTTCCACTGTATCCTTTATCGTGAGCCCCATGACTTCTGCACCTTCGTCACCTGCTGCCCCTGCTTCATCGTCCACCCCTGGCACCACATCGCGCCCCTTGCCCCTGGCGGGGCTGCGCGTGGTGGAGTTCACCCACATGGTCATGGGCCCCACCTGCGGCATGGTGCTGGCCGATCTGGGGGCCGAAGTCATCAAGGTCGAGCCCGTGGAGGGCGACCGCACCCGCCACCTGCTGGGCGCGGGCGCGGGTTTTTTCCCCATGTTCAACCGCAACAAGAAGAGCATTGCGCTCGACCTGCGCCGCCCCGAGGGGCTGGAGGTGGCGCGCAAGCTGGCGGCCTCGGCCGACGTGGTGGCGCAAAACTTCAAGCCCGGCGTGATGACCAAATACGGGCTCGACTATGCGGCACTGAGCCAGCTCAACCCGCGCCTCATCTACGTGAACCACACCGGTTTTCTGCCCGGCCCCTACGAGCACCGCACCGCGCTGGACGAGGTGGTGCAGATGATGGGCGGCCTGGCTTACATGACCGGCCGCCCCGGCGACCCGTTGCGCGCGGGCACCAGCGTGAACGACATCATGGGCGGCATGTTTGGCGCCATCGGGGTCATGGCGGCCCTGATGCAGCGCGGCATCACCGGGCGCGGGCAGGAGGTGGACTCGGCCCTGTTCGAGAACAACGTGTTTCTGGTGGGCCAGCACATGATGCAATACGCCGTCACCGGCCAGCCTGCCGCGCCCATGCCCGAGCGCATTTCGTCGTGGGCGCTGTACGACGTGTTCAGCGTGAAGGATGGCGAGCAGATTTTTCTGGCCGCTGTGAGCGATGCGCAGTGGATCACCTTTTGTGATGCCCTGGGCTTTGCCGACCTCAAGGCCGATCCGCAACTGGCGACCAACAACGACCGCGTGCGCCAGCGTGCCACGATGCTGCCCGAACTGCGCCAGCGCCTGGCCGCTTACAGCGCTGCCGAGCTGACGGTCATCTTCGAGAAAAACGGACTGCCTTTTGCGCCCATCCTGCGGCCCGACCAGCTGTTTGACGACCCGCACCTCAACGCCACCGGTGGCCTGGCCGACATCACGCTGCCCGATGGCGAGCGTGCCGGGCAGACCGCTCGCACCACGCTGTTCCCGTTGCGCATGGACGGCCAGCGGCTGGGCGTGCGCCTGCAGCCGCCCGTGCTGGGCCAGCACACCGTCGAGCTCATGGAAGAGCTGGGTTACACCGGCGAGCAGGTGCAGGCCTTACGGGCACAAGGGGCGGTGGCATGAATCGCCAGATCCAGATAGCGTTCGTTGCCATTGCCGTGGCGGCGTCCCATGTGAAGCCGGGCGCACGGCGGGCCATCGGTTTGTCGTCCCCCACCCGTTCGCCCCTGCTGCCCGATTTGCCGACGATCGTCGCGCAGGGCCTGCCCCATTAGCGCTGGACGGCTGGGTGGCGGTGGCGGGGCCTGCAGGCGTGCCCAAACCCGGGGTGGAGCGCGCCTACCAGGCGGTGCGCAGCGCGGTGGCGGTTTCAGAGGTGCGCGTTGCCTTGCTGGCGCAGGGCTACCAGCTGCAAAGCCCGCCTCCTGATTCAACGGCCGCCTTCTTTCGCAGCGAGGTCAGCCGCATGGCCAAACTGGTGGCGTAGTCAGGGTTCAAGCTGGATTGATTGCTATTATTTATATAGCTATGGGCGCTTATCCATAAATCGCTGGAGGCTATTTTGATTCATATTCTCTGAAGCGGCCTGTTCCCAGTACCAGGTCACCCCCAAAGCACGACGCCCCAGCACCGGGTGGGTGGCTGGGGCGTCTGCGCGACCAGACCCTGTTGCCAGGGTGATTGCGGTGCGGTTTACAGCGAGTCGATAAAGCTGCGCAGCTTGTCCGAGCGGCTGGGGTGCTTCAACTTGCGCAGCGCCTTGGCTTCTATTTGGCGGATGCGCTCGCGCGTCACGTCAAACTGCTTGCCCACTTCTTCCAGGGTGTGGTCGCTGGTCATTTCGATTCCAAAGCGCATGCGCAGCACCTTGGCTTCGCGCGGCGTGAGGCCATCGAGGATGTCCTTGACCACATCGCGCAGACCGGCCTGCATGGCGGCTTCGATAGGGGCGGTGTTGGCGCCATCCTCGATGAAGTCGCCCAGGTGGCTGTCGTCGTCGTCGCCGATGGGCGTTTCCATGGAGATCGGCTCTTTGGCGATCTTCATGATCTTGCGGATCTTGTCCTCGGGGATCTCCATCTTGGCCGCCAGGATGGATGCATCGGGCTCAAAGCCAAACTCTTGCAAGTGCTGGCGGCTGATGCGGTTCATCTTGTTGATCGTCTCGATCATGTGCACCGGGATACGGATGGTGCGCGCCTGGTCGGCGATCGAGCGGGTGATGGCCTGGCGAATCCACCACGTGGCGTAGGTCGAGAACTTGTAGCCACGGCGGTATTCGAACTTGTCCACCGCCTTCATCAGGCCGATGTTGCCTTCCTGGATCAAATCGAGGAACTGCAGGCCACGGTTGGTGTACTTCTTGGCGATCGAAATAACCAGGCGCAGGTTGGCCTCGATCATTTCCTTCTTGGCATCGCGCGAGGTCGATTCACCCTCGTTCATGCGCTTGTTGATGCCTTTGAGTTCAGCCAGCGGCACGACCACGCGCGATTGCAGGTCGGTCAGCTTTTGCTGCAGATCCTGGATGGGCGGGATGTTGCGCGCCATGATGGTCGACCATGGCTTGCCGGCCGCAGCCTGCTTTTCCACCCACTTGAGGTTGAGCAGGTTGGCCGGGAAGTCCTTGATGAAGGTTTCCTGGGGCATGCCGCACTTGTCCACGATGATGCGGCGCAGCTCGCGCTCTTTCTTGCGCACATCATCGACCTGGCCGCGCACCATGTCGCACAGCTTCTCTATGGTCTTGGCCGTGAAGCGGATGGTCATCAGCTCTTCCGACAGGGCCGCCTGGGCCTTCACGTAGGCCGGCGTGCCGTAGCCTTCCTTGTCGTAGATCTTGTGTACCTTCTCGAACAGCTCGCGCAGCTTGTCAAAGCGCTCCAGCGCCTGCTTCTTGAGTTCTTCGAGCTTTTTGGTCAGGGCCTTGGAGCCGCCCTTGCCGTCGTCGTCATCGGCTTCGTCGAATTCGTCAAAGTCTTCTTCGGCCACATAGTCGTCGGCCTCATTGGGGTTGGAGAAACCGTCCACGATGGTGGAGATGACGACCTTGCCTTCGCGGATGTCTTCGCCCATGTTCAGGATTTCGGCGATGGTGGCGGGCGATGCGCTGATCGCCTCCATCATGGCCATCAGGCCGCCTTCGATGCGCTTGGCGATTTCGATTTCGCCTTCGCGGGTCAGCAGCTCGACCGTGCCCATTTCGCGCATGTACATGCGCACGGGGTCGGTGGTGCGGCCGAACTCGCTGTCCACGGTGGACAGTGCGGCCTCGGCGGCTTCTTCGGCTTCTTCTTCGGTCGCGCCCGCGGGGGCGTTGTCGGTGATGATCAGCGCCTCGGCATCGGGCGTCTGCTCGTAAACCGCCACGCCCAGATCGTTCAGCGTGGTGATGACGGCTTCGAGGGTTTCGGCATCGACCAGCTTGTCGGGCAGGTGGTCGGAGATTTCAACGTGCGTGAGGTAGCCGCGCGTCTTGCCCAGCTTGATCAGGGTCTTCAGGCGCGCCCGGCGCTTGGCCATGTCTTCTTCGGACAGGACGGTTTCGTCCAGGCCGAATTCTTTCATCAAGGCGCGCTCTTTCGCCTTGCTGATCTTCATGCGCAGGGGCTTGACCTTCTCGGCCGTGGGGGTGGCTTCTGTCTCGGGTTCCACTTCGCCTTCGAGATCGGATTCGATGTCGGACAGGTCTGCGTCGTCACTGCTGATTTCGCCTGCAGCGGCCTTGGGCTTGCGGCCGCGTTTGGCGGGGACCTTGGCTTCGGCGGTGCCGGCGGCCTTGGCTGGGCGGCCGGGGCGCTTTTTAGGGGGTTCGTCGCCATCGGACGGGGCCGCTGCGGCGCGGGCAGGCTTCTTCTTCAGCAATTCATCGGCAGCTTTAATCAGCTCGGCAGAACTTTTCACGGACACAGTTTTCACTTTCTTGGCAGCCGGGGCAGGGGCGGCAGCGGCGGCCTTGGGGGGCGCGGCTTTGGCCGGTGCTTTGGCAGCGGTTTTGGAGACAGCCTTCGCGGCGGTGCCTGGGGCGGACTTGAGCGGCTTCGCGGACTTTTGAGCAGGCATAAAACAACCTCGGAGTCAAAAACGGACACAAAGAAAACGCAAGCGCCTCGGATCCCGGCGCGGGTGACACTGCAAAAGCAGAGCTGCTGCAGGTAGAGGAGTGATCCTCAAGGGCAAGATGTCTGGGCGAACATTTGGTGTGCAGTCCTTGCGATGGGTGGACGGTTGTGCGCGTTTGTCACGGTGGTCCGGCTCGGAGGTGCTGCTGTCGCTCTTGCCGACAAACCCTACATTATACCGGCCGCACTGTATTTCAAGCGCTACGCGGCGCGATGCCCTGCAGAATGTTGCGCCGCTGCTCCAGTGCGCGGTAGCGTTCGAGCGCAGTGGGGTCTTGCGCGGCCTGAAGAATCAGGGCTTTTTGCTGGGCGTTGATGTCTTCGATCAGCATGCGGTTCAAAAGATCGCGCAGCTCCAGCCGCAATTCGTGCAGGTCGCCCTCGGTCTGGGCGTGCGAGCCGGTCATCACTTTCACTGCCAGGGCTTCACAGGGATGGCCCCGCAGGCTTTCCCGCAGTAGCGCCCAGGCCAGCGGGCCGTGCTCGTGCAATTGCCCTTCCAGCCAGCTGAACAGCGGGCCGTGCGGAGCGGGCAGGGCGCACAGCGCGGCGTGGTCGTCGTGTGTCAGATCTTCCAGAAACGCCATGTGCGACAAAAGCAGGCGTGCGGCGTGGTCTGCGCGGCTGGCGGTGGGGGTGCGCGGCAGGCGTGGCTGGGGCGGCCAGGGTGCGGCGTCCTTCTTTTTCCAACCGCCGCCTTTCCAGTCGCTGCCCTTGCGAAAGGGTGGTTTCTGGGGCGAGCCGTAGCCGCCGCCGGGCGATTGCCAGCCGGGTTCGGCCGGCGCGCCCCACGGGGGCTCGTCTGCCGGTGCGGCGGCATGGCGATGTGAGGCGCTGGCGCTGGCGCCGGGGTGGCGCGCTGCCTCCTGGGCGGCGGTCTTGCTCCAGAGGTCGGACAGGTCGTGCGCGTCCAGCTGGGCCAGCTGGGCCAGCTCGGTGAGCACCTGGCGCCGCAGCACGCCCTCGGGCAGTGCGCTCCACAACGGCCGGGCATTGCTGGCCATGTGCGCGCGGCCTTCTGCCGTGCCCAGGTCGCAGCTTTCGCTGGCGGCTTCGATCAGGAAGCGGCTCAGCGGAACGGCATCGCCAATATGGCGGGCAAAGGCGTCGGAGCCATGCGCGCGCACAAAGCTGTCGGGGTCGTGCTCGGGCGGCAGAAACAAAAACTTGATGCTGCGCGTGTCGCTGGCATGGGGCAGGGCGCCATCAAGCGCCTTGCGGGCTGCCCGGCGGCCGGCGGTGTCGCCATCAAAGCTGAACACCACGGAGTCGGTGAAGCGCAGCAGCTTTTGCACATGTTCGGGCGTGCAGGCAGTGCCCAGCGTGGCCACAGCGTTCGGGAAACCCAGCTGCGCCAGCGCCACTACGTCCATGTAGCCCTCGGTGACCAGCGCAAAGCCCTGCTCGCGGATGGCGGTGCGGGCCTCGAACAGGCCATAGAGCTCGCGGCCCTTGTGGAACACCGGGGTTTCCGGCGAATTGAGGTATTTGGGCTTGTCGTCCCCCAGCACGCGCCCGCCAAAGCCGATGCACTCGCCCTTCACATTGCGGATGGGGAACATCACCCGGTCGCGGAAGCGGTCGTAGCGTTTGCCGCCGTCCTCGTCGTTCACGATGACCAGCCCGCTTTCTTCGAGCAGCGGGTCGTCGTAGTGCGGGAAAACGCTGGCCAGGCTGCGCCAGCCTTCGGGGGCATAGCCCAGGCCATAGCGCTTGGCCACCGCGCCCGACACGCCCCGGCCCTTGAAATACGCCACGGCCCGGGGTGATGTGCGCAGTTGCTGGCGGTAGGCCTCGGCGGCTTTTTCAAGCACATCGGTCAGCGTGGCCTGCTTTTGCCGGGCGGCGGCTGCACGCTCTTTCTCTTGGGGGGAAATGTCATCGTCCGGCACCTGCAGGCCCACCTGCTGGGCCAGGTCCTGCACGGCCTCGATGAAGCCCATGCCGGCGTGCTCCATCAAAAAGCTGATGGCGTTGCCGTTCTTGCCGCAGCCAAAGCAGTGATAGAACTGCTTGGCGGGGCTGACGCTGAAAGAGGGCGATTTCTCGCCATGAAAGGGGCACAGCCCCATGAAATTGGCGCCGCCCTTTTTGAGCTGCACGTAGCGGCCCACGATATCCACCACGTCAACGCGCGCGAGCAGTTCCTGGATGAAAGATTGGGGGATCGACACCCGGGTATTTTGAACGATCCTGCGCGTGCGGCTCAGCCCACGGTTTTGCGGCGGCGCACGCGCACGATGGCGTCCTCATCCGCCATCTCCAGGTCTTCCCCCAGCACCGGACGATCACAGGGCGGATACAGTCCATGTGTCGCCGTACCGGAGAAACCGCCATGACCAGCATCTACGACCAGCAATTGCCCCGCACTGAAGCCAACTTTGCGCCCCTGTCGCCGCTGGGTTTCATCGAGCGCACCGCCGAGGTTTACCCCGACCGCCTGGCCATCGTGCATGGGGATCTGCGCCAGACCTGGGCCCAGACCTATGCGCGCTGCCGCCAGCTGGCCAGCGCGCTGGCGCGCTCGGGCATCGGCAAGAACGACACCGTGGCCGTGATGCTGCCCAACACGCCGCCCATGGTGGAGGCGCACTTTGGCGTGCCCATGGCGGGCGCCGTGCTCAACGCCCTGAACACCCGGCTCGACCCCGAGGCCATTGCCTTCATGCTCGACCATGGCGAGGCCAAGGCGGTGATCGTGGACCCCGAGTTCGCGGGCACGATGGCCAAGGCCCTGGCGCTGCGCCAGAGCCAGGCGCCGCTGCTGCTGATCGACGTGGAGGATGCCGTTTACGGCCCTGCCAGCCAGCGGCTCGGCAACACCACCTACGAGGCTTTTCTGGCCGGCGGCGACCCGCAATTCGCCTGGGATTTGCCCGCCGACGAGTGGGATGCCATTGCTCTCAACTACACATCCGGCACCACCGGCAACCCCAAGGGCGTGGTTTACCACCACCGGGGCGCGGCTACCAACGCCATCAGCAATGTGCTCGAGTGGGACATGCCCAAGCACGCCGTCTATCTGTGGACACTGCCCATGTTCCACTGCAACGGCTGGTGCTTTCCGTGGACGGTGGCGGCGCGCGCCGGTGTCAACGTCTGCCTGCGCCGGGTGGAGGCGCAGGCGATTTTTGATGCCATTCGCAACCATGGCGTCACGCACTATTGCGGCGCGCCCATCGTGCACGGCCTGCTGGTCAACGCGCCCGACGCCCTGAAAGTGGGCCTGCCCTCGGGCGTGAAGGCCATGGTGGCCGGCGCCGCGCCACCCGCCTCGATGATCGAGGGCATGGAGAAGATGGGGTTCGATCTGACCCACGTCTATGGCCTCACCGAGGTGTATGGCCCGGCGACGGTGTGCGCCAAGCACGATGCGTGGAACGACCTCGACATCGGCGAGCGCGCCCGCCTCAACGCCCGCCAGGGCGTGCGCTACCACCTGCAGCGCGATGTGCAGGTGCTCGACCCCGAAACCATGCAGCCCGTGCCCTGGGACGGCGAAACCATGGGCGAGATCATGTTCAAGGGCAACATCGCCATGAAGGGTTACCTCAAGAACCCCAAGGCCACCGAAGAAGCCTTTGCCGGCGGCTGGTTCCACAGCGGCGATCTGGCCGTGCAGTACCCCGACGGCTACATCAAGATCAAGGACCGCAGCAAGGACATCATCATCTCGGGCGGCGAGAACATCTCGTCCATCGAAGTGGAAGACGTGCTCTACCGCCATCCCGACGTGCTGGCCGCCGCCGTGGTGGCCAAGCCCGACGCGAAGTGGGGCGAAACACCCTGCGCCTTTGTGGAGCTGAAAGCCGGCGCGCAGGCCACCGCCGATGACATCGTGCAGCATTGCAAGAAGCACCTGGCCGGCTTCAAGGTGCCACGCGCCGTGGTGTTTGGCGAAATCCCCAAAACCGCCACGGGCAAGATCCAGAAGTTCGAGCTGCGCAAACAGGCGGGCTCGGCCACGGCGATCAACGTTTGACCGTGTCAGCACTGCCGGCCGCGCTGGCAGTGTTTTGATTGCTATTATATTAATAGCTGTTTGCGCTTTATCCATAAGGGCTGATGCCCTATTTTGTTCAAATACTGCCCCCTGGCCTCGGTGCGCCGATAAAGCGGTGTAACCGGGGTGGAGGCCGGGTGCGATACTTGCCCCGGTTTTTCATCCCCATCCGCGCGGGGGCGTGCATGTGCCTTGCGCCGGCCCTTCATCCGTGCCCGCTTGCCCGGGCGAGTGAGTTGTTGATTGAAGTCCCTGAACTCCCCTGATCTGGCCGCCCGCAGCCTGGCTGCGGTCTGGCATCCCTGCACCCAGATGGCGCGTGCCGCCGTGACCCCACCGCTGGCCCTTGCACGGGGTGAAGGGCCCTGGCTTTTCGACCTGGAAGGGCGGCGCTATTTCGACGCCAACAGCTCCTGGTGGGTCAACCTGTTCGGGCACTCGGATGCCGGCATTCGCGCCGCCATCACGCACCAGCTTGAAACCCTGCCCCATGTGATGCTGGCCGGTTGCACCCATGCGCCCGCGGTAGAGCTGGCCGAAAAATTGTCGGCCCTGACCGGTGGCGCGCTGGGCCACGCCTTCTTTGCCAGCGACGGCGCCTCGGCCGTCGAGATCGCGCTGAAGATGAGCTTTCATTCGTGGTCCAACCGGGGCCAGGCGGACAAGCGCGAATTCGTCTGTCTGCGCAACGGCTACCACGGCGAAACCATTGGCGCGCTGGCCGTGACCGACGTGGCGGTGTTCCGCGATGCCTACGACCCGCTGCTGATGCGCGCCCACATCGTCGATTCGCCCGATGCGCGCCAGGGCCCGGGCAGCGAGGCCCTCGCGCTGGCCGACCTGCACCGCGTGCTGACCGAGCGGCGCGGCCATGTGGCGGCCCTCATCATCGAGCCGCTGGTGCAGTGCGCCGCCGGCATGGCGATGCATGAGCCCTCTTACCTGCGCGCTGTGCGGGCCTTGTGCGACGAGTTCGACATCCACCTCATTGCCGATGAGATCGCGGTGGGCTGCGGGCGCAGCGGCACCTTCTTTGCGTTCGAGCAGGGCGAGTGCGGCTGGCCCGACTTCATCACGCTCTCCAAGGGCATCAGCGGCGGCACGCTGCCGCTGTCGCTGGTGCTGACCACCGAAACGGTGTACCAGAGCTTCTGGAGCGAGCAGGTGGGGCGCGGCTTTCTGCACTCGCACTCCTACACCGGCAACCCATTGGCCTGCGCGGCGGCCAATGCCGTGCTCGACCGCTTTGCCTCCGACCAGGTGCTGGAGAAAAACCGTGTGCAGGCCCGGCTGCTGGCCGAGGCCTTCGCGCCGCTGGCCACCGACCCACGCGTGCACCACCTGCGCCAGCGCGGCATGATCCTGGCGTTCGACGTGCGCGAGCCCGGTGAGCGTTTTGCCGAGCGCTTTCACCTGGCGGCACGCGCGCATGAACTGCTGATCCGTCCCATTGGCGCCACGGTGTACCTGATGCCGCCCTATCTCATTGACGCGCCCACGGCGCAGTTTTTGTTCCAGGCCGTGATGGCCACGCTCACGGAGGTGCTTGATCATGCTGCTTGACCATTTGAACCAGAAACTGCAGGCCATCGCAGCCAAGGATCTAACGCGCGTGCTGCGTGAAGCCGAGAGCGCCACCGCGCCAGTGCAGCGCGTGCGCGGCGCCGACGGGCAATCGCGCGAGCTGCTGATGTTCTGCAGCAACGACTACCTTGGCCTGGCCGCCCATCCGGCACTGGCCGAGGCACTGGCCGAGGGCGCGCGCCTGTACGGCGCTGGCTCGGGCTCGTCGCACCTCATCAGCGGGCATTCGAGCGCGCACGCGGCGCTGGAGCGTGCCCTGGCGGCGGCCGTGGCGCCCGCCATTCCCGACGCCGAGGCGCTGTTCTTTTGCACCGGCTTCATGGCCAACCTGGCGGTGCTGACGGCCCTGGGCGATGCCGATGCGGTGATTTTTTCGGAAGAGCTGAACCATGCCTCGCTGATCGACGGCGCGCGCCTGGCTAAGGCATCGGTGCAGCGCTATGCCCACTGCGATGTGGCGCAGCTTGACGCGCTGCTGGGCGCCTGCACGGCCCGCATCAAGCTCATCGTCACCGATGCGGTGTTCAGCATGGATGGCGACGTGGCCCCGCTCAATGCCCTGCTGGCGCTGGCCGAACGGCACGACGCCTGGCTGGTGGTGGACGATGCCCACGGCTTTGGCGTGCTGGGGCCGCAGGGGCGCGGCACGCTGGCGCACTTTGGCCTGCGCAGCGAGCGGCTGATCATGGTGGGCACGCTGGGCAAGGCCGCCGGCGTGGCCGGGGCCTTTGTGGCTGCGCACCCCACCGTCATCCAATACCTGATCCAGGCCGCGCGGGCCTACATCTTCACCACCGCCGCGCCGCCCGCCGTAGCCCATGCGCTGCTGCAAAGCCTGGCGCTGATGGCGGGCGAAGAGGGCGAACAGCGCCGCGCCAACCTCGTGCGCCTGCAGGCGCAGCTGCGGGCCGGCGTGGGCGCCATCCTGGCGCGCCATCCGGGCCTGGGCTGGCGGCTGATTGCGTCGGACACGCCCATCCAGCCGCTGGTCATCGGCGAGAACGCCGCCGCGCTGCGGGTGGCCTCCATCCTCGACTGCGCCGGCCTGCGCGTGCCGGCCATCCGCCCGCCCACCGTGGCGCCGGGCACGGCGCGCCTGCGCATCACGCTGTGTGGCACGCACAGCGCGGCCGACATCGATCGCCTGCTGGCGGCGCTGGCCCAGGCCGCGGCGGAGCTGGCATGACGCGCGGTCTTTTCAGCGCCGGGCCGCCCCAAGATGAAAAGCAGCCCCCTCGGGGGGGCAGCGACCCGCGAAGCGGTGGAGCGTGGGGGGCATTTTTCATCACCGGCACCGACACCGAGATCGGCAAGACCGCCATCACCGCTGCGCTCACGCACCTTGCGGCGCAGTCGGGCCTGCGCGCGGCCGCCATCAAGCCGCTGGCGGCGGGGCAGGACTGCGTGGACGGCCGCTGGGTCAACGAAGACGTGCTGCGCCTGCGCGCGGCCAGCAACATGGACCTGCGCGATGACGAGGTGGGCCCGCTGCAACTGCGCACGCCCTGCGCGCCACACATCGCCGCCCGCCTGGAGGGCCGCACCATCTCGCGCGATTCGCTGCTGGCCGCCGTGCGCGGTGTGGCGGCGCGGGCGGACATCGCATTTGTCGAAGGCGTGGGCGGGTTTCGGGTGCCGCTAGTCCCTGGCTGGGACACCGCCGACCTGGCCGTGGACCTGGGGCTGCCGGTGGTGCTGGTGGTGGGCCTGCGCCTGGGCTGCATCAACCACGCGCTACTCACGGCCGAAGCCGTGCGCGCGCGCGGCCTGCCATTGGCCGGCTGGGTGGCCAACACGGTCGATGCCGCCATGGCGCATGGTGCCGACAACCTGGCTGCGCTGGAGGCGGGCCTTTCGGCCCCCTTGCTGGGCCATGTGCCCCGGCTCTCCGACCCGCATCCGGCAGCCATTGCGGCCCATTTGCCAAAGGCGCTGGCACTGTTGCTGGCGCAGCAGGCCGCTTAGGCGAGAGGCCGGGGCACGGCTGGTTCACTGAACCAGGGTGCCGCTGCCAGGCCGCGCAGCCGGGCGAGTTCTTCGCTGTCGATCGCGATGCCATGGCGCTCGGATTCGGCGCGCTGCTGGTAGCGGCGGTCGCCGGGCTGGCGGGCCTGGCCGGCGGCGCGCATTTGCTGCACCAGGGTTTCGGTGCGCTGCGCAAAATTGTGGCCAGCGCCCTTGCCGGGGTCGATCACGATGAGCAGCTCGCCCGTCCTGGGCGTTTTGGCGCCGGGGTGCTGCGACCAGTCAAAGTCAAACGAGAAGTTGCCGCCCGTGAGCGCCGCAGCCAGCAGCTCGACCATCATCGACAGGGCCGATCCCTTGTAGCCGCCAAACGGCAGCAGCGCACCGCCGTCCAGGATGGCGGCCGGGTCGCAGGTGGGCTGGCCGTGGCAGTCCACGCCGTAGCCCTCGGGCAGGGTGTGGCCCGCGCGCGCGGCAATCTGCACGTCGCCGTGGGCGATGGCGCTGGTGGCGAGGTCAAACACCAGCGGGTCGCCCCCTGTGCGCGGCGCGGCAAAGGCGATGGGGTTGGTGCCAAACAAGGCCTTGTGCCCACCCGTGGGCACCACGCAGGCCATGCTGTTCACGAAGGCCAGCGCCACCAGCCCTTCGCGGGCAAAGGGCTCCACGTCGGGCCAGAGCGCGGCGAAATGGTGCGAGTTGCGGATGGCCAGCAGCGCAATGCCGTTGCGGCGCGCCTTGTCGATCAGCAGGCCACGCGCAGCCTGCAGGGCCGGTTGTGCAAAGCCGTTGCAGGCATCCACGGCCACGTATCCGGGTGCCACGTCTTGCACCTGCGGCACGGCCTGCCCGTTGACCCAGCCGCTGGCCAGCGTTGAAAGGTAGCCAGGGATGCGGAAGATGCCATGGCTTTCGGCGCCGTCGCGCTGGGCGCTGGCGCAGTTGGCGGCCAGCACGGCCGCCACTTCGGCCGAGGTGCCGTGGCGCAGAAAGATCTGGGTGAGCAGGGCTTGCAGCTCGGCGCAGGAAACCAGCGAAGTGCCGGCGCTGTGGGGCATGTGCGGAGTCGGTGCGGGCATGTGTATTTGCTATGTTTTGTATAGCTGCTTGCGCTTATTTATAAAGCGCTAGAGCCTGTTTTGATGCTGATTATTATCAGTCACCCATCACCACGCCTTCGCGCCGCGGGTCGGCGCCGCCCAGCCATACCTTTTTGCCATGGGCCTGGCCCCGGGTGATGGCCTGCAGGCCGCTGGTCATGTTCATCTCGCGCACCTCGGCGCCGCGTGCGCGCAGGGCCTGCACTGTGGCGGGAGGGAAGCGGTTTTCTTCCAGCAGCGTGGGGCCGTTCATGGAGCCGAAATTGGGCAGGTTGATGGCCTGCTGCGGCATCAGGCCCCAGTTGAGCACGCCATACAGCGCCTTGGCCGTGTAGTGGATGATGGCCGCGCCGCCGGGGCTGCCGCCGCTCATCAGAAGCTCGCCGCTGGCCTGGTCAAACACCAGCGTGGGCGCCATGGACGAGCGCGGCCGCTTGCCCGGCTGCACGCGGTTGGCAATGGGCTGGCCCTGGGCGTCGGTGGGGGCAAAGCTGAAGTCGGTGAGTTCGTTGTTGAGCAAAAAGCCCCCGCGGCGCGCGGCGCTGGTGGTGACCATCTGGCGTGAGCCAAACTGGTCTTCGATGGTGGTGGTCATGGCCACCGCGTTGCCAAAGGCGTCCACGATGCTGATGTGGCTGGTGCCGTATTCGGGCTGCTCGGGCATGGGGGCAAAGCTGGTGCGCAGGGCGCCCGGCGTGCCCGGTTGCGCCACCTTCATGCTCTGCGCACCGATCAGTTGGGCGCGGCTGGCCAGATAGGCGGGCTCCAGCAGGCTCATCCAGCTGCCGGCCGGGGGGTGCACGAAATCGGGGTCGGCCACGTAGAGCGCACGGTCGGCAAAGGCCAGGCGCGCCGCTTCGGTGTAGAGGTGCAGCCAGTCGGCGCCGGGGGCAGGGCCGCGCAGACCGTCTTGCAGTGGTATGGCAGCCGCGTTGGTGTTTTGGAGGATGCCCAGGATCTGGCCGATGGCGATGGCACCCGAACTCGGCGGCGGAAAGCCGCACACGCGGTAGTTGCGGGGCGCAACCTGGTAGCTGGTGCACAGGGCTTCGCGCTTTTTGGGCTGGTAACCGGCCAGATCGGCCAGGCTGAGCTGGCCTGGATTGGTGGGGTGCGTGCGCACCTTGGTCACGATGGCCTGGGCCACGTCGCCCTCCAGCAGCGCCTTTGAGCCTTGCCGGGCGATGGCCCGCAGCACGGCAGCCAGCTCGGGGTTCTTCAACACATGGCCCACGGGCCAGGGTTTGCCGGCGGCGTCGTAGAAGTAGGTGGCGGCCACGGGGTCTTTGGACAGGAATTTGTCGTTGGCCAGCAAGGTGTTGAGCCGCGCGCTGACCTTGAAGCCGCCCTCGGCCAGTTGGATGGCGGGCTCGAACAGCTGCGCCCATGCCAGCTTGCCATGCTCGCGGTGTGCCAGCTCCAGCATGCGCACCGTGCCCGGAACGCCCACCGAGCGGCCGCCCACGACGGCGTCGTTGAAGGGCAGGGGCTTGCCGTCCGCGCCGATGAAGAGCTTGTCGGTGACGGCAGCGGGTGCTGTTTCGCGCCCGTCATAGGCTTCCACGCGGGCACCCGCAGCATGCAGCAGGAAGGCGCCGCCGCCAATGCCGCTCGACTGCGGCTCGACCAGCGTCAGCACCATCTGCACCGCAATGGCCGCGTCGATGGCCGAGCCGCCCGCCTTGAGCACCTGGTAGCCCGCGTCGGTGGCCAGCGGGTTGGCCGCGGCCACGGCAAACTTCTCGGTGGCCCAGCCTGGTTTTTCGGTGGTGCCCGACGAGCCCTCGGGCTGGCTGGGCACGGTGTAGGCCAGCGGCGGTGCGGTGTTGCAACCGGCCAGCAGCGCGGCGGCGGCGATCAGCGCAATGCGAAGGGGGGTGGTCTTGGGCATCCGGTGTTCTCCATGGGGT
>NZ_QOZT01000159.1:0-2021 GCF_003345135.1 Acidovorax sp. BoFeN1 | reverse complement strand
CCCCTGCCACTTCCCCCGCCCCGGAACGCGGTTTCAGCTACAGCCGCCCGTTCTTTGAGGACCTGGTGGACCGTGCCCTGGCCCACGCCAAAAAGCTGGGCGCCACCGACGCGGGCGCCGAGGCGTCCGAGGGCTGCGGCCTGTCGGTCAGCGTGCGCAAGGGCGAGCTGGAGAACGTGGAGCGCAACCGCGACAAGTCGCTGGGCGTCACGGTTTATATCGGCCATCGCCGCGGCAATGCCAGCACCTCCGACTTTTCGGACATGGCCATCGAGCAGACCGTGCAGGCCGCCTACGACATCGCCCGTTTCACCGCCGAAGACCCCATGGCCGGTCTGCCCGATGCAGACGATATTGCGCCCCCCGACACCCACCGCGACCTCGATTTGTTCCACCCCTGGGCCATCGACAGCGAGCAGGCAGCACGCCTGGCCATGGAGTGCGAGGCCGCCGCGCTCAAGACCAGCCGCCGCATCACCAACAGCGAGGGCGCTGGCGTGTCGGCCCAGCAAAGCCATTTTTTCAGCGCCCACACGCGCGGCTTTCGCGGCGGCTATGCCAGCTCGCGCCACAGCTTTTCGGTGTCACCCATCGCCTCGTTGCCCGGCCGCAATGCCGAGATGCAGCGCGATGCGTGGTACAGCTCCGAGCGCGACGCGGCCGAACTGGCCTCGCCCGAGGCCGTGGGCCGCTATGCCGCCCAGCGCGCATTGAGCCGCCTGGGCAGCCGCAAGATTGTCACCACCCAGTGCCCGGTGCTGTTTGAATCCACCCTGGCTGCAGGCCTGCTGGGTGGTTTTGTGCAGGCCGTCAGTGGGGGCTCGCTTTACCGCAAGAGCAGCTTTTTGCTCGATTCGCTGGGCAAGATGGTGTTTCCCAAGCACATCGATATTCTGGAAGACCCGTTTGTGCTGCGCGGCAAGGGCAGCTCGCCTTTTGACGAAGAAGGCGTGCGCGTGGCGCCACGCAAGGTGGTGCAGGGCGGGCGGGTGCAGGGCTATTTCCTCAGCAGCTACTCGGCACGCAAGCTGGGCATGAAGACCACGGGCAATGCAGGCGGCTCGCACAACCTCACACTCACCTCGCGCCTCACCCAAAGCAGCGACAACCTTGATGCCATGCTGCAAAAGCTGGGCACCGGCCTGTTTGTGGTGGAGCTGATGGGCCAGGGCGTGAACTACGTCACGGGCGACTATTCGCGCGGCGCCAGCGGCTTTTGGGTGGAAAACGGCAAGATTGCCTTCCCCGTGCACGAGATCACCATTGCCGGCAACCTGAAAGACATGCTCAAGGGCATTGAAGCGGTGGGTGCCGACGCCTACAGCTATGGTGCCAAAACGGTGGGTTCCATCCTGGTGAACCGCATGAAAGTGGCCGGCAGCTGAGCCCTGTCCCTACAGGCCATCCAGAACAAAAGCAGCCTTTGGGCTGCTTTTTTTTGATAGCTGTCAGCGCTTGCTATATAAGCGCTAGAGGCCTGTTTGGCCTGATTGGATATTTTCCTCAGATAGACCCGTTCGCCCTGAGCCTGTCGAAGGGCTGTTGGCCAAGGGCGCCCTGGCTTCGACAGGCTCAGCCCGAACGGATTGGAGACAGAGGCCTGAGGTATGTACATAGTCAGGCTATTTGGCTTGAAATCGAAGCTGTGCTCTTGGAGGTTGCTGGGCTACCCCGGCGTCGTGCCACGCACCCGGTCATGCATGCGCACCACGCGGGCAATGGGCTGCTCGGCCTGGTCCGCCGACACATACCAACGCTTCGACCTTGCCTGCCCCCGTCATCGCCGCTCCAACCTCCGTGGTATTGGCCGTGCTCCTGATCCGGCGTGTGCCGCCGTCTTGATGGCGTCCGCAGACTGCGGCAGCGCTGGCGCTGCAGGGCCCGCGAAATAAAAGCGGCGGATTCCAGAACGAAGTGCACCAAGCAATAGGTTGGGCCAAGAGTGCATAGGATGCTCTCTTGTTGACCGGCCAGTCGCAAAGGAAAGCACTTTGAACTACACACACTTGACCCGAGAAGAA
>NZ_QOZT01000158.1:0-2143 GCF_003345135.1 Acidovorax sp. BoFeN1 | reverse complement strand
GGGGTGGAGGTGGGGCCGTCGTCGGGCGCGGTGGGCAGCTCGCGCACCAGGGCGCGCAGCAGGTCGGACACCTCCAGCACCCGGCACTGGCGCCAGGCGGCCTCTTGGTGGCGCGGCACGCCCGGGCCGCAACGCCCGCGCGGCTGGTGGAAATACAGCGTGCGCAGATCGGCGTCTTCCACCATGGTCACGGCATGTTCCACGCCGGGCGGAATCCACAGCGCGCGCGAGGGCGGCACGATGTAGGTGCCCCGGTCCACTGTGAGCCGGATCACGCCCGTGGTGGAGATGGCCACCTGCGCCCACGGGTGGCTGTGCGGCATCACCTGCGTGTCGGCTGCCAGCTGGCGCACCTTGGCGCGCACCGGGCGCTCGGCGCTGGGTACAAACAGATGCGGCGTGAGCGAATCCACATACGACAGCGCCCGCCGGGGGCGCGGTGGCGGTGCGGTGTCTGCGGGCGGGGCTGCTTTTGGCATGTTGGCGATAGAAATTGGCAGGCTATCGTAAACCTGCCGCAGCTGGCTTGCCTAAGATCATGGCCATGACCCCCATTTCCCCTGGCGCACCCAGCGCGGTTCCCCTGCGGCAGGATGCCCGCACCATCGCCCTCATCGGCCTGGCGCATGGCAGCTCGCATTTTTTTCACATGCTGCTGCCGCCGCTGTTTCCGTGGCTGATTGGCGAGTTCGGTTTCAGCTATTCCGAGCTGGGCCTGCTGGTGTCGGTGTTCTTTGTGGTGTCGGGCGTGGGGCAGGCGCTGTCGGGCTTTCTGGTGGACCGCGTGGGCGCGCGCCCGGTGCTGTTTTTTGCGCTGTCGAGCTTTGCCACGGCCGGGCTGGTGGCGGGCACGGCGCAGGGCTATGCGGGGCTGCTGGTGGCGGCGGCGTTGGCCGGGCTGGGCAATGCGCCGTTCCACCCGGTGGACTTCACCATTCTCAACAAGCGCGTATCGCCGCAGCGCCTGGGCCATGGCTTTTCGGTGCACGGCATCAGCGGCAACCTGGGCTGGGCCACGGCGCCGGTGTTCATGGCGGGCATTGCCTCGGCCACGGGCTCGTGGCGTGCGGCCTGCCTGTGCGGCGCGCTGCTGGCCTTGGTAGTGCTGGCCGTCATGGTGTGGAACCGCGATGCGCTCGACGACCGCCAGGGCGCCTGGGCGCACCAGGCGCCGGGCGCCAGCGCCGTGGCCGATGAGCATCCCATGGCCTTCCTCAAGCTGCCTTCGGTGTGGCTGTGCTTCTCGTTCTTTTTCTGGAGCACCTGCGCGCTGAGCGCCATCCAGAGCTTTGCCAGCCCCGCGCTGCAGAGCATGTATGGCCTGCCGCTCAGCGTGACGGCCCTGGTCGTCACCGGCTACATGCTGTGCGGCGCGACGGGCATGGTAGTGGGCGGCTTTCTGGTGGGCCGCGTGGTGCGGCTGGAGAAGATCATCTCGGTGTGCCTGCTGGCCTCGGCCGCCCTGTTGGTGCTGGTGGGCACGGGCTGGCTGCCCGGCATGGCCGCGGTGGTGGTGGCCGCGCTGGCTGGCGTGGGCACGGGGCTGGCGAGCCCATCGCGCGACATGCTCATCAAGCGCGCGGCCCCACCGGGTGCGACGGGCCGGGTGTATGGCACGGTGTATTCGGGGCTGGACCTGGGTTTTTGCCTGGCCGCGCCGGTGTTTGGCGCGCTGCTCGACCGGGGCATGACCTCGGGCATCTTCTACGGCTCGGCCATCACGCTGGCGCTGAGCGTGGTGTCTGCCGCGCTGGTGGGCGTGGGCGTGGCGGCACGGCTGCGGCGCGCTGCCGCAGTGGCGGCCTGATGCGGTAGGGCCTTCAAACGTCTAACGTCGTTGGTCGCCTTGCCGTGCTGCACGTACGACAGCACTGTCTGCGGCGCCCCGCCTGGTTATCCGATTGAATGCAAACCGTACCGGCAGGGATTTGAATGAAAAGTGGCTCTGGCGCACGCCCATCAAGCGCAATAAGCTATTAAAATAATAGCAATTTGTGTCAGATAGCCAGCCAGCGCCGGCTGGCAAAGCTCAGCGCATCCACCAGCGCCACCAGCGCCAGCATGGCGACCAGCACGCTGCTGGTCTCGCCCATCTGGAACAGCCCCATGTGGAACGCCAGCATCTGCCCCAGCCCGCCGGCCC
>NZ_QOZT01000157.1:0-2204 GCF_003345135.1 Acidovorax sp. BoFeN1 | reverse complement strand
GCCCTCCCATGAACACCCCCCTCACCCCCGCGCCCATCTCGCCGGTGCAAGAAATCGTGGCCGAGATGCGCGCCGGGCGCATGGTCATCCTGGTGGATGAAGAAGACCGCGAAAACGAAGGCGACCTGGTGCTGGCCGCCGACCATGTCACGCCCGAGGCCATCAACTTCATGGCGCGCTTTGGCCGGGGCCTGATCTGCCTGACGCTCACGCGCGAGCGCTGCGAGTTCCTCAAGCTCCCGCCCATGGCCACGCGCAACGGCACCGCCTACAGCACGGCGTTTACCGTATCGATCGAGGCCG
This sequence comes from Acidovorax sp. BoFeN1, assembly GCF_003345135.1. Classification (NCBI taxonomy): domain Bacteria; kingdom Pseudomonadati; phylum Pseudomonadota; class Betaproteobacteria; order Burkholderiales; family Comamonadaceae; genus Acidovorax; species Acidovorax sp. BoFeN1. The sequence continues at coordinate 1,901 of NZ_QOZT01000157.1, read as the reverse complement.
CCGAGGGCGTGACCACCGGCATCTCGGCCGGCGACCGTGCGCGCACCGTGCAGGTGGCCGTGTCCAGGAGCAGCCAGGCCAGCGACCTGGTGCAGCCCGGCCACATCTTCCCGCTGCAAGCGGTGGACGGCGGCGTGCTCATGCGCGCAGGCCACACCGAGGCCGGTTGCGACCTGTCGGCCATGGCGGGCTGCAGCCCCGCCGCCGTGATCTGCGAGATCATGAAAGACGACGGCACCATGGCGCGCCTGCCCGACCTGCAGGTGTTTGCGGCCGAGCACGGCATCAAGATCGGCACCATCGCCGACCTGATCGAACACCGCAGCCGCACCGAGTCGCTGGTCGAAAAGGTGGGCACGCGTACGCTGCAAACGGCCTACGGCGAGTTCACCGCCCACGCGTACCGCGACAAACCCAGCGGCGCGGTGCACCTGGCATTGGTCAAGGGCCAGTGGGGCGCGGACGAAGTGGTGCCCGTGCGCGTGCACGAGCCACTGTCGGTGCTGGATGCGCTCGAAGTCAACCGCTCCATGCACTCGTGGGGGCTGGACACCAGCCTGCACTATCTGGATGCGCAGGGCAAGGGCGTGGCCGTGCTGCTCAACTGCGGCGAAAGCGCCGCGCAGCTGCTGGCCCAGTTTGAAGGTACCGCCCGCGCGGCCCAGGCACCCGAGCGCGGCCGCATGGACCTGCGCACCTACGGCGTGGGCGCGCAGATTTTGCGCGAATGCGGCGTGCAAAAGATGCAGCTCATGGGCCAGCCACGGCGCATGCCCAGCATGGCCGGTTATGGCCTCGAAATCACCGGCTACATCCCCAAGGAATAAACCATGTTGAATGCAGACAAGGGAGCCGCAAACGGGCTCGACGGCAGCAAGCTGCACATCGGCATCGTGCAGGCGCGCTTCAACGAAGGCATCACCAACGCACTGGCCAAGGCCTGCCGCGAAGAACTGCAGGCCCTGGGCGTGCCAGACGATCACATCCAGCATGTGCTGGTGCCGGGAGCCTTGGAGGTGCCCGTGGCGCTGCAGGCCATGGCCGAAAGCGATGAATTCGACGCTCTGATCGCGCTGGGCTGCATCATCCGCGGCGAAACCTACCACTTCGAACTGGTGGCCAACGAATCGGGCGCTGGCGTGACCCGGCTGGCGCTGGACTACCAGTTGCCCATTGCCAACGCCATCATCACCACCGAAAACCTGGAACAAGCCATTGCCCGCCAGACCGACAAGGGCCGCGACGCCGCCCGCGTGGCCGTGGAAATGGCGAACCTGCTGGAAGAACTGTCATGACCGATCCCACCACGCCCGCTGCGCCCCCTTCTGCATCCCCCGCTGCACGCCCACCCAAGCAGGCGCGCACTGGCGTCAAGAGCAACGGCGTGCGCAAGGCGGCGTCCAAGTCCAACCGCAGCCGCGCCCGCGAGTTCGTGCTGCAGGCGCTATACCAGCACATCGTGGGGCGCAACGAAGCCACGGCCATTGACTCGTTCACGCGCGATCTGGCCGGTTTTCACAAGGCCGACGCCGCGCATTACAACGCCGTGCTGCACGGCTGCATCAACACGGCAGCCGAGCTCGATGCCCTGATCACGCCGCTGCTCGACCGCAAGATGGCCGAGATCTCGCCCATCGAGCACGCCACCATGTGGATCGGGGTGTACGAGTTTCAGCACTGCCTGGATGTGCCCTGGCGCGTGGTGCTCAACGAGTGCATCGAGCTGGCCAAGGAATTTGGCGGCACCGACGGCCACAAATATGTAAATGCCGTGCTCAACGGCCTGGCGCCCCGCCTGCGCACGGCCGAAGTGGCCGCCGACAAGGGCGCAGCGCCTGCCACCGCCCCCGCCAGCCCCGACGCTGTCCCTTATACACATCTCCCAGCCCCCGAGACAAGCC
>NZ_QOZT01000156.1:0-2475 GCF_003345135.1 Acidovorax sp. BoFeN1 | reverse complement strand
GAGACAGGGGCGGCGCCGGGCGGTGGGGATAATGCGCACTGCCTTTGTGTTGCCGGAACCCCCATGGAATTTGTGTCTTTTCTGATCGACTTCATCCTGCATGTCGACAAATACCTCGAAGCCTTTGTCGCCAGTTATGGGGCCTGGGTGTATGCCCTGCTGTTTCTGATCGTGTTTGTGGAAACCGGCTTGGTGGTCATGCCGTTTCTGCCGGGCGATTCGCTGCTGTTCATCGTGGGCGCGCTGTGCGGTGCGGGGATGATGAGTTTCCCGCTGGCCTGCGCCGTGCTGATCGCGGCGGCCATCCTGGGCGACCAGTGCAACTATTCGATTGGCCGCTACTTTGGCCCCAAGGTGTTCCAGTGGGAAGACTCGCGCTGGTTCAACCGGCGGGCCTTCAACCAGGCCCATGATTTTTACGAGCGCTATGGCGGCATCACCATCGTGATGGCGCGCTTCATGCCCTTCATCCGCACGTTTGCCCCGTTCGTGGCCGGTGTGGCGCAGATGGGGCGGGGCAAATTCACGGCCTTCAATGTGGGCGGGGCCCTGCTGTGGGTGCTGGGGATCTGCTCTGCCGGCTACTTTTTTGGCAACTTCGCCTGGGTGAAGGCCAACCTGGACAAGATCATCTGGGCCCTGATCTTGATTCCAGGCTTGATCGCCATCTTTGGCGCCTGGCGCGCGGGCCGCAAGACCAACGCGGACTGAAGGTTCCGAAAAACACAAGGGCCTGGCGCGGAACATATCCGCGCCAGGCCCTTGTTTTTGTGGCGCTGAATTAGCGGCGGGGCTTGGACTGATCGCGGTCCTTGCCGAGTTCATTGCCAATCAGTGCGCCAGCGGCGGCGCCCCCCACGGTGCCCAGTGTGCCACCCAGCACTGCATTGCCGGCAACGCCTCCGACCACGGCGCCTACGCCGGTACCGATCTGGGCATTGGAGGGGTTGGAGGCGCATCCACCCAGGGCCAGGGTGGCAGCGCAGACAGAGGCGGCAAGAGCGAAACGAATGTTCATGGCAGGAATCCTTTTGAAGTTGTGCGAAAAAACCGTGGCAGGCAAAGCAGTCAGTGCCGCCGCAGGGTTGCAAGTCCACTATCGCGCTCTATCGGCTGCAGCGGTGTAGGAAAGACCGGCCAGACGGTGTAGGACAAATCAGCGGCTGGGCCGCGATACGCCTGGCCCCTGGCTGTGCGGTGCGCGCCCGCCGCGGGCTCAGCCCGGCGCCAGGCAGATGGTGACCAGCAGCGAGGCGTCTTCCACGGCGGTCAGTGCGTGCAGGGCCCTTGGTTGCAGGTGCACCAGGTCGCCGGCGCGCAGCAAGTGGGTGGTATCGCCAGCCTTGAATTCCACCGTGCCTTCAATGCACTGCACGGTCGCTTCACCGGGGGTGTGGTGCTCGCGCATGCTTTTGCCGGCGCGCAGCACCACGCGCATGACTTCGAGCTGGCCGGCCTTGAGGATGGCGCTGGAGGTGGTTTGTGCCAGGCGGTCGCCGAGCGCAAGGACACTGACGACCTGGCCAGACGGGGTGTGGGGAAGTGCCATGGGGTGTCTCCTGTGCAGCCGGATGAACGGACCCTACACCGACCGGCTGCGTGCCAGCGGCGGGTTCCTGGCGAAGTAGCGCGTGATGCCGCGCATCAGTGCATCTGCCAGCTGCACCTGGTAGGCGTTGCTGCGCAGGCGCGCTTCTTCTTCGGGGTTGCTGATGAAGGCGGTTTCCACCAGCACGCTGGGAATGTCGGGGGCCTTGAGCACGGCAAACCCGGCCTGTTCCACCCGGGGCTTGTGCAGCTTGCCCACGTTGCCGATCTCGCCCAGCAGCACCGTGCCCAGCTTGAGGCTGTCGTTGATCTGCGCCGTGGTGCTCATGTCGAGCAGGGCGCGCTGCACATGCCGGTCTTTGGACTGCACGTTCAGGCCACCCACCAGATCGGCCTGGTTTTCCTTGTTGGCCAGCCAGCGCGCGGCAGTGCTGGATGCGCCGCCCTGGCTCAGTGCAAACACGCTGGCACCGCGCGCGGCGGGCGTGGTGAAGGCATCGGCGTGGATGCTGACAAACAGGTCGGCCTGCACCCGCCGTGCCTTCTCGACGCGGGTGCCCAGCGGTACAAAATAATCGCCGTCGCGCGTGAGATACGCACGCATGGGGTTGCCACCCACGGTGGTGGCGTTGATGCGGTCGCGCAGCAGATGGGCCACGCGCAGCACCACGTCTTTTTCGCGGGTGCCGGCCGGGCCGATGGCACCGGGGTCTTCGCCGCCATGGCCGGGGTCCAGTGCCACGATGATGATGCGGTCGGTCTGCGTGGCGCTGGCACGGGTGCTGGCAGTGCCGCGCGCGCTGGCCTGCGCCGGGGCTGCGGCAGTGGCCACCGCCACTGGGGCAGCAGGGGGCGGCGGTGCCTCGGGCGGCAGCGCACGCGTGGCGCGCTGGGCCATCAGCTCGCCCAGCGGGTCGGGCTCTGCGG
>NZ_QOZT01000155.1:0-2671 GCF_003345135.1 Acidovorax sp. BoFeN1 | reverse complement strand
GCTCATGCGGCCATTTTAGGGGGCGGCTTGCTGAAATGAGGCGCGTGCGCAGGTGGGGGCCGATGGGGTGTGTACGTCCGGAAACAATATCAGGCCCGTTTCATGACATCCTTTAGGCCTTGTGGTGCGTTGTGTACCAGTGAGGCATGTCCAGTTGGTTGGCTGCCTCTGTCCCTCAAGGAGATTTCCATGACGAAAACCCGTTCTATCTATGCCATGGCCGCAGCTGCCGGTGTGGCGCTGGCCCTGCTTTCGGGCGCTGGCACTGCACAAGCACGCGACGTGTACTGGTCGGTGGGCGTGAATTCGCCAGGCGTGGCGTTGGGTGTCAGCAATGGCGGCTATCCCGTTTACGTGGCCCCCGCGCCGGTGTACGTGGCGCCCCGGCCTATTTATTACCAGCCGCCGCCACCGGTGTATTACGCACCGCCCCGGCCCGTGTATTACGCCCCTCCGGGCTACTACGCGCAGCCACCGGGCCATTACTACCGCGATCGCGGGCACCGTCATGGTCACCGGGATCGTGGCGACCATGGCGACCGTGGTGGCCGTGGCAACCACTGGGATCGTTGATTCAGCCCCTGTGCAGTGGTCGGCAGCGACCATGAGAGGCTGATTCGCTCCCGGACAGGGCAGGGCCCCGATGCAGTGGCTCGGGCCCAGGGCACCGCATAATCCGGCGTCTGGCCTGCCGGTGTGGCAGGCGGATCGCCCGGAGTGCACGCCTGTGAAAACCGTTTTTGTCCTGAATGGCCCCAACCTCAACCTGCTGGGCACCCGCGAGCCCGCTGTTTATGGCGCCCAGACACTCGCCGATGTAGAGCAACTGTGCGCCGCCGCCTGTGCACGCCATGGGTTTGCGCTGCGCTTTCACCAGAGCAACCACGAAGGCGCGCTGGTGGACTGGATTCACGAGGCCGGTCGCCTGCACACTGCGGGCGAACTGGCGGGCGTGGTGCTCAATGCCGGGGCCTACACCCACACCAGCGTGGCGCTGCTCGATGCCATCAAGGGCACGGGCATTGCGCTGATCGAGCTGCACATCAGCAACGTGCACGCACGCGAGAGCTTTCGGCATCACTCCTATATTTCAGCCGCCGCCAAGGCCGTGATGTGCGGTTTTGGCGTGAAGGGCTATGGCCTGGCCATTGACGGCCTGGCCGGGCTGTAAGGGCCTGATTTTTTCTTCTGCCCCCCTCGTGCCTGTGCAATGAGCGATTTGGTAATTTCTCCCGAGGTGCAGCGCCTGGCTGCGCAAGCCGTGCGCCACACCACGCCCTGCGGGGCGGGCGATCTGGTGTGGCATGTCTGGGGCCAGGCCCGGCCGGGCGTGCGCCCGCTGGTGTTGCTGCATGGCGGCAGCGGCAGCTGGACGCATTGGGTGCGCAACCTGGATGCATTGGTAGCAGCCGGGCACCAGCTGTGGGTGCCCGATTTGCCTGGTTTCGGTGATTCAGCCGCGCCGCTGTCCGGGGGCGATGCCGACGCCATGGTGGCCCCGCTGCGCACTGGGCTGCAACTGCTGCTGGGTAACGCGCCCTGTGACCTGGTGGGTTTCTCTTTTGGTGGGATGACGGCGGGCCTGCTGCTGGCGGCCCACCCCGAACTGGCCGAGCGGCTGGTGCTGGTGGGGGCGCCGGCCATGGGCGTGGTGCCCAACCGGCAGTTCGAGCTGAAAGCCTGGCGCCATCTGACCGACCTGAACGAGCAACTGGCCATTCACCGCTACAACCTGGGTGTGCTGATGCTGCACGACAAGCGCCTCATCGATGGCCTGGCCCTGCAGACCCATGTAGCCAACGTGCTGCGCGACCGCATGCCCCGCCGCCGCCTGGCGCACACCGACATCCTGGCGCGCTCGTTGCCGCAGGTGGCTTGCCCGGTGCACGCCATTTATGGCGAGCACGACGCGCTGTACAAAAGCTGGATCCACCAGCTTGAAGCGGCCTTTGCTGCGACTGCGCCTGTTTTTCGCGGCATGCACCTGGTGCCCAATGCGGGCCATTGGGTGCAGTTTGAGCAGCCCGAGGCGTTTGATGCCGCGCTGCTGGCGGCGCTGGCCTGAGCGCGATGCCACCGGTTTGGCTTTTTTCATGACCGCCGCATTGCTGCAGGTTGCCGAAGCCGAAGTGGAGTTCACGGCCATGCGCGCCCAGGGCTCCGGTGGCCAGAATGTCAACAAGGTATCGAGCGCAGTGCACCTGCGCTTTGATGTGGGCGCCTCGTCGCTGCCCGGGGACGTCAAAGAGCGCCTGCTGGCCCTGCGCGACACCCGCATCACACAAGATGGCGTGGTGGTCATCAAGGCCCAGCAATACCGCAGCCAGGAGCAAAACCGCGCCGACGCGCTGAATCGGTTGAATGCGCTGGTGCAATCGGTGGCGCAGCCGCCCCGCACGCGCCGCGCTACCAAGCCCACCTATGGCTCACGTCAGCGGCGGTTGCAGGCCAAAACCCAGCGCGGCGAAACCAAGGCACTGCGTGGCAAGGTGCGCGATTGAGGGGCGTGGTGAGTGGGCTGTGCCATCGCAGTGGAACTGGCATTGGTTCTTTTTTTGGAACGATATGTCTGACGCGAGGGGAATTGAATCAGTGCCTGATAGCTCCTACATTCAAGGTATTCACTGAAAGCCTGCCATGTCCACTTCTGCCCCCGTCTCCAGCCCCGCCC
>NZ_QOZT01000154.1:0-2831 GCF_003345135.1 Acidovorax sp. BoFeN1 | reverse complement strand
CAGGCTCTCGGTGAAGGTGTCGGCTCCGCGCATGGATGGCTCGTCTGTCTGGTCAGTGGGGGGCTTGATTGTCGCGGCTGGGCGGCTGTCGCGGACTGTCGGTGGGGAGTATTTCAGCAGCCTGCTAGGCTTGACTGGTATGCCAGGGCTAGCTTGTATTCGGACGACGCTGGAGACTCTTTACCCGATATCGGACTGGTTGGCGCGGATGTAAAAACGGAAAACTCCACGTTTGCTTTGGTACCTGTCGTCGGGTCGATGGCCAAGCCGGCCGTCTGACGAAGCTGCTGGCCTATGACCCTGAAAGCATATGAGGCCTGCTGTTGCAACCGGCTGGCATCGCTAACGGTGCCGCTTAGACTTCGGGAGACAACTACTGCGCCCAGTCCGACGACGACGGTGAGCAGGCCGATAGTGATGCCCACCAGTAATTCAATTAGCGTGGCGCCGCGTTGATGCTTTTTCTGAGCGGCGAGCGAGAGCTTGGTATGTGTCATGGGTTGCTCTTGACTTAATCGGGGCAATACACAAGACCTCCCGCATAGGGCAGGCAGCGCTGTGTCAGGCTAATGTATTGAAGGTGGCAAATGCTGCCGCTGGGGCAGCTTACGGCCGCCGATGCTGTATTTGCGGGAGCAAAAATGGCCTTATAGGCATTGGTATCGGTGGCGCTGTCGCCTTGCCGCTCCCGTTCGTTTTCGCGCCAAGAAAGCATCACTCCCAATTGACGGACGTCGGTTGGTGAAACGAACACATTGGCATCTCCTAAAGGCAAATTAGCTCGAACGCTTCGTATCCAACGATCCCTGTCGTAGGCCGCGATTTCGGCGGCGTTGCAACTGCTACTGGGGAAACCGGTTGTGATGGCACAGTCTTTGACGGTGCCCAGCGATGCTGCCCATGCACTGGTGTAGCCGGACGTGCTGCCAAGCGCATTGGGATTAGACTTGATGCGTTCGCTTAAATCTTCGATCAACCGAATGGCCTGGGCACGGCGCACGCTGGTTTGTGTATCGGCCAGGGTACGCATCTGTACGCCTAGTATGCCCAGTATGCCAAGCGCCATGACGACAATGGCGACAAGCGATTCCAACAAGCTGACGCCCCTTTGTTGGTGAATGCGTCCGGATAAATTCTTCAGGTGCATGGGACATCCTCTATAACTCTTATGCGCCCACCAGAGGCCATGCAGATGCCCCTGGTTGCCGGTGATGAAATACCCTCTGGTTCGGGGGCGAAGATAAAACCTTTTGCATTGAGACCACTCATCATTCCGTAGCGGTCTACTTTGATGCCGATGCCGCCGGATTTATGGATGACGTTGACATTAGTAGGCGTTGTATAAGTCTGCAAGATCTCTTCGCCAGCGTTCCATTTGCCGGTTTGGTTGTTGTCAACAAAAACAAACCAGCCGCAGCCCCATTCTTCGTTTGTGTTTGCCAAGCTGCAGCCTGCAGTGGTTTTGGGGTGCTTCTCTATGCCAACACCTCCGCCGCGCTTGATAGCTTCTGATCTGGCGAAATAAAGCGTGGATTTCATGATTTCAACGGTTTGCTGTACGCGCCATTTTTCAATTATTCTTGTGAAGCTGGGGGCGACCAATGTTGCCAACACACCCAAGACGCCTACTACTAACATTACTTCCAACAACGTAAATCCTCTGGTTCGTTTTACACCCAGGCAGTTGCGTGACTGAAAGATTTTCGAGGTGGACATTAATACATGCCTTTAATGAGGGGGATTCACGAGGCGTCATCCAACCTATATGGTTTTGCCAATGGGTTTTCTCTGGTGCGCAACGGGGTTTTGCGGATTAGGGGCATGTGTCGTTCCCCTTGTTTAACCTTTTAACGAGCCCCCCCAACCCTACACACAAAGCGGTGGAGCCGGCATTGGCGGTGTCCTTGCCTTGTGGCACTAGCCGAAATTCAAAGCTCTTGCTTGTTGCACTATCGAGCTGCCCCCAGCGATCCGTGGTGATGTACCCATTGCTACTTGCGAGATTGACTTCGACTCCGGTTGGCGCGGCTGTTGTTTGCAACGTGTCTTCGGGTGGTGTCTGGCTCGCGTCTTGGGCTCCATTGTTGTTGGTGTCCACAAATACCGTCCACCCGCAGCCCCATTGGGTGTTGGCGCTTGCATTAGTGCAACCGTCGCCATTGGCGGTTTTGCGAATGGAAACGTTGCCGCCGCGCTTAATGGCTTCTGAGCGGGCATAAAACAAGGTGGACTGCAGGTTTTCCACCGCTTGGCGCACACGCCAACGCTCAATAAGTGGGGTAAAGCTCGGGCCTGCCAGTGCCGCCAGCACGGCAATGATGGCCACAACCACCATGACTTCGATAAGCGTAAAGCCACGCATGCGCCGATAGACGGCAGTGCGTGACGGCATGTGCGTGGTAAGGCGAATAGACAAAAAGAAAGGCATGTAACGCATGGTAGTGGTTAGATGCCTGATGGCCAGCGGGTGCCGATGAGTGGCGCGGGCGCCCCGACCAGTGGTCGGCTGAGTGTGGTTTGTGTGCCGATTCAGCGCCTTGTGTACCCCAGGCACGCCCCCGCATTGGGTAGCCCCTTGCATTCCCGATACAGGCGCCGGTCGCGCTCGGAGGTGCTTTCTTCCGACGAGCTGCGCTGGTGTTTGACTTTGACCGAGCCCTTCTTCTTGGCGGTTGCTTCTGTGGCGCTCTTTTGGGGCGCAGCATGCGCACTGTTTGGCAAGGCCATCAGGCCCCATGCCATGCAGGCACACAGAATCGCGGCGCAGGTGCCTTGGGTGCGCGGGTGGCGCAGGGGTTGGTAACTTTGGGTGGGGTGCATGAGTGCTCCAT
>NZ_QOZT01000153.1:0-2866 GCF_003345135.1 Acidovorax sp. BoFeN1 | reverse complement strand
CCCCCTGCCCGCCACCCTGCTCAATGGCGCACACCCCTTTGCCGACGGAGCGATGCACCACCACGCCGCCGATCGCTGGGGCGCGCAGATCACCCACGCAGGCGAGATGTGGAACTACGCAGCCGGGTTTCCGCACCCGTTCCCGCATTTCGAGGGGCATGGACTCTCGACCATTCCGTGTAAATCGGCGCTGTGGCTCAACCACCGGGGCGAGCGCATCGGCCCCGAGCCGCTGGTGACGGGTTTTGACACCCACTGGCTGTGCCAGCAAGTGGCGAGCCAAGAAAAGCCTTGGACCTGGCACCTGCTGAACTGGCGCATCGCCGCCAAGGAATTCGCCATCTCCGGCGCCGAGCACAACCAGCGCATCCGCGACATGCAGTTCCCCGCGTTCCTCAAGGAGACACTGCTGGGCAACCACCGGCTGGTCAAGCAGATGGCCGCCGAGAGCAAACACTTTCTGGTGGACGACACGCTCGCGGGCCTGGCCGCGAAGATGAACGCGCTGGCTGGCACCAACGACGTGCGGCCAGCCGTTCTGCAGGCCACGGCCGATACCTTCGACGCCAATTTCGCCAATGGCGCCAAGCTGCACAACGACGACCAGATCCGCCGCATCCTGCACGCGCGCCAGTGGGGGCCCGACAAGCTGCGCACCTGCGCGCCCGCGCCGCTGCAAAAACCCGGCGCCGGGCCGTACATCGCCATCCAGATGCAGCTCATCACGCGCAAAAGCCTGGGCGGGCTGCGCACCGACCTCCACAGCCGCGTGCTGGACGGCGCCGACCAGCCCATCGCCGGTTTGTACTGCGTGGGCGAGGCAGCGGGCTTTGGCGGTGGTGGCGCCAGCGGCAAACGCTCGCTGGAGGGTACCTTCCTGCCCGGTTGCATTCTTACGGCGCGCGCTGCGGCGCGCTCCATCACCGGAAGCTAAGGAGCCACCATGCAAGGCGACATTGTTTCGGGCGTTCTGCTCCCGCTCATCCTGGCTTTCATCATGTTCTCGCTCGGCCTGGGGCTGACGGTGGGCGACTTCCGGCGCATCTTCGCCCAGCCGCGCGCGTTGCTGGTGGGGGTGGTGTGCCACTTCGTGCTGCTGCCCCTGGCGTGCTTTTTTCTGCTCAGTGCCTGGGGCATGACGGGGGTGTTTGCCGTGGGCTTCATGATTTTGGCGGCCTGCCCCACGGGCAGCACCTCCAATTTGCTCACTTACCTGGCACGCGGCGACGTGGCGCTGGCGCTGAGCTTCACCGCCGTGGCCAGCGTCGCCACCATTTTCACCTTGCCCCTGGTCGTGACCTGGGCGCTGGGCCACTACCTGGGCGCGGCGCGTGCCGTGGATGTGCCCGTAGGGTTGATGATGGGCCAGGTGGCGCTGGTGCTGGGCGTGCCGGTGAGCCTGGGCATGTTCGCGCGCCAGCGCTGGAGCGCCTGGGCACGGCGTTTCGAGCCGCGCGCCACGCGCGTGGCGACGGTGCTGTTCGTGCTCATCGTGGTGCTGGCCGTGGCCAAGAACTGGGCGCTGCTGCGCGACAACTTCACCACCCTGGCGCCCTTCGCGCTGCTGCTCAACCTCAGCATGCTGTGCGTGGGCTTTGGCGTGGCGTGGGCCGCGCGCCTGTCGCGCAGCCAGTCGGTCACCCTGGGCATTGAAACCGCCGTGCAGAACGCCGCGCTGGCACTGGTGATCGCCAGCACCGTGCTGCAGGACGATGCCATGGCCATCCCCGGTGCGCTCTATGGCGTGCTCATGTACGCCGGGGGCCTGCTGTTTGCCCTGGCCATGCGCCGCCTGCTGCCCGCCGCCCCATCCACGGCAACACCCACCGCTTGACCCTTACGAAGGAACACCCCATGTCCGTTGCCCCCCTGAACGGCGCCCAGGCGCTGATGAAAACGCTGGCCGATGCCGGCGTCGAGGTTTGCTTCACCAACCCCGGCACCAGCGAGATGCACTTCGTCGCCGCGCTCGACAGCGAGCCGCGCATGCGCGCCGTGCTGGCCCTGTTCGAGGGCGTGGCCACGGGCGCGGCGGATGGTTATGCCCGCATGGCAGACAAGCCCGCTGCCACGCTGCTGCACCTGGGCTGCGGCCTGGGCAACGGCCTGGCCAACCTGCACAACGCGCGCAAGGGCAAAGTGCCCGTGGTCAACATCGTGGGCGACCACGCCACCCACCACACGCAGTACGACGCGCAACTGCAAAGCGACATCGAAACCGTGGCGCGCAATGTTTCGCCCGGTTTTGTGCGCACATCGCAGAGCACTGCTGCGCTGTGCCAGGATGCAGCCGACGCCATCACCGCCGCACGCGGCCTGCCGGGCCAGGTGGCCACGCTGATATTGCCCGCCGACGTATCGTGGGGCGAAGGCGGCGTGCCCTGCCCTCCCCCGCCGCCGCCAAGCCCCGAAGCGGCGGACGACGCCACCGTACAGGCCATTGCCCAAACCATTGCCCAGGCAATGACACAGGCAGGACGGGCGGGCGGCAAGGCCGCCTTGCTCCTGGGCGGACAGGCGCTGCGCGAGCCCGGCCTGCGGGCCGCCGCGCGCATCGCCGCGCACAGCGGCGTGAAGGTGTTCGCCGAAGTCTTCCCCACCCGGCTGGAGCGCGGCGCAGGCCTGCCCACCGTGGAGCGCATCGCCTACCTGGCCGAGCTGGCCGGGGTACAGCTTGCCGGCATCGAACACCTGATTCTGGTGGACGCCAAGGCGCCGGTATCGTTCTTTGCCTACCCGGGCAAAAAGAGCGACCTGGTGCCTGACGGCTGCACCGTGCACCAGCTCTCTACGCCCGCACAAAACGCCGCCGCCAGCCTCGAAAACCTCGCCCAGGCGCTGGGCGCCGCGCAGGCCCAGCCCGCGC
>NZ_QOZT01000152.1:0-2907 GCF_003345135.1 Acidovorax sp. BoFeN1 | reverse complement strand
GGGCCGGTTCAGGCGCCAGCCCCGACGCTGGCGCCTGAACCGGCCCCGGGCCGCACTGCGGCCCGCTTTTTCCCGCCACCCCCGCGCATCGCGGGCAGGATCCCTCCCCATGAAGTTTTCCAGGCGCGCCGAGCGCATTGAACCGTTTTATGTGATGGAAGTGGCCAAGGCCGCCCAGGCCATGGCCCGCGAGGTGGCCGGCAGCAGCCAGCCCATGATTTTTCTGAACATTGGCGAGCCCGATTTCACGGCGCCCCCGCTGGTGCAGGAAGCCGCCGCACGCGCTGTGCACGACGGCGCCACGCAATACACCCAGTCGCTGGGCTACGAGCCCCTGCGCGAGCGTATCAGCGGCTGGTACCAGCAGCGCTTTGGCGTGAACGTGCCCGCGCGCCGCATCGTGGTGACGGCGGGCGCCTCGGCAGCGCTGCACCTGGCCTGCCTGGCATTGATCGAGGCCGGCGACGAAGTGCTGATGCCCGACCCGAGCTACCCCTGCAACCGGCATTTTGTGAGCGCCGCAGAAGGCAACGCCATACTGATCCCCACCACCGCCGCCGAGCGCTACCAGCTCAGCGCCGAGAAGGTGCAGGCCGCCTGGAACAGCAAGACACGGGGCGTGTTGCTGGCCTCGCCCTCCAACCCCACGGGCACCTCCATTGCGCAGGGCGAGCTGCGCCGCATCCACGGCGTGGTGCAGGACCGGGGCGGCGTGACGATGATCGACGAGATCTACCTCGGCCTTTCGTACGACGATGCCTTCGGCCAGACGGCCCTGGCCATTGACGACAACGTCATCAGCATCAACAGCTTCAGCAAATATTTCAACATGACGGGCTGGCGCCTGGGGTGGATGGTGGTGCCCGATGCCATGGTGCCCGTGGTCGAGCGCCTGGCGCAAAACCTGTTCATCTGCGCCAGCACCGTGTCACAAATGGCAGCCATGGCCTGTTTTGAGACCGAGAGCATTGCCGAATACGAACGCCGGCGCGCCGAGTTCAAGGCCCGGCGCGACTACTTCATCCCTGAACTGCAGGCACTGGGCCTTGCCGTGCCCGTGATGCCCGACGGCGCTTTTTATGCCTGGGCCGACTGCACAGCCGCGTGCGAAAAACTCGGCGTGCAGGGAAGCTGGGACTTTGCCTACGAGGTGATGCGCCGCGCCCATTTGGCGGTGACGCCAGGGCGCGACTTCGGCACCTTTGATCCGCAGCGATTCGTGCGCTTCTCGACGGCCAACTCCATGGCACAGTTGCAGGAATCGGTGGCACGCCTGCGCGGGCTGCTGGGCTGAAAGAACCATGCCCTTCGAGTTCCCCATCCGCATTTACTGGGAAGACACCGATGCCGGCGGCATCGTGTTCTATGCCAACTACCTTAAGTTCTTTGAACGCGCCCGCACCGAGTGGCTGCGCTCGCTGGGCATTGGCCAGCAACAGCTGCGGGAACAAACGGGCGGGATCTTCGTCGTAACCGATGCCCGCTTGCGCTACCTGCGCCCGGCACGCCTGGACGATGAACTCATTGTTACCGCCCAATTGCAGGAAACCGGCCGCGCATCCTTGACAATCGTGCAGCAGGCGCTATTGAATAATGAGCAAGCACCCAATCAGCCGCGCGTTTTGCTGAGCGAAGGCACCATCCGTATCGGCTGGGTGGATGCCGCCAGCATGCGCCCCGCAAGAATCCCGAGCACCCTTCTGGAACAACTCTCATGAATTCCCAAGATATGTCCATCCTCTCCCTGGTGCTGCAAGCCAGCTGGGTGGTGCAACTCGTCATGCTGCTGCTGCTGATCGTCTCCGTCTCCAGCTGGGCCGCCATCTTTCGCAAGCTGTTTGCCTTGAAACGCGTCAAGGCGCTCAATGAGGATTTCGAGCGCGATTTCTGGTCGGGCACCAGCCTCAACGACCTGTACGCCAGCACCGCACAAAACGCCAAGAACGCCGGCCCCATGGAACGCATCTTTGCCAGCGGCATGCGCGAATACCAGAAACTGCGCGAGCGCCGCATCACTGACCCCGGCACGCTGCTCGACGGCGCCCGCCGCGCCATGCGTGCCAGCTTTCAGCGCGAGATGGATGTGGTCGAATCGAGTCTGTCGTTCCTGGGCTCGGTGGCCTCGGTGAGCCCCTATGTGGGCCTTTTTGGCACGGTGTGGGGCATCATGCACGCCTTCACGGGCTTTGCCGGCATGGAGCAAGTCACGCTGGCCACCGTGGCACCCGGCATTGCCGAGGCGCTGGTGGCCACCGCCCTGGGCCTGTTTGCCGCCATTCCGGCCGTGATTGCCTACAACCGTTTTGCGCGCGACATCGACCGCGTGGCCAACCACCAGGAGACCTTCATCGAAGAGTTCTCCAACATCCTGCAGCGCAACCTGGGTACCCACCCCGGCTCGCCCTCAGGCCACTGAAGCGGGAGCCCACCATGCCCGCAATGGCCTCGCGCACCGGCAGCCGCCGCCGCTCCATGAACGAAATCAACATGGTGCCCTTCATCGATGTGATGCTGGTGCTGCTGATCATTTTCATGGTGACTGCGCCCATGCTCACGCCCAGCGCCATCAACGTTCCCTCGGTGGGCAAAGGCAGCAAGCCACCCAAGACGTTTGGCCAGGTGATTGTCAACAAGGACGGCAGCCTGAAACTCAAGACCGATGGCAACGAACGCCCCATGAGCTTGCAGGAGCTGGGCAGTGCCGCGAAAACCTGGCAGGCCAGCCAGCCCGCCGACACGCCCATCCTCATCAGCGCAGAAAAAACCGTAACCTACGAGACCGTGGTGAAAGCCATGGACGCACTGCAAAAGGCCGGCGTGCAGCGCGTGGCCCTCTCCGTCAAGCAGGGCGGCTGACCGCCAGCCCGCCCTCACACCCCCGCATGCACGCCCACGACGACCGCGACC
>NZ_QOZT01000151.1:0-3204 GCF_003345135.1 Acidovorax sp. BoFeN1 | reverse complement strand
GGGGTCTCCTCGTTTTCAGTGCAATAAGTGACGGTACGAAAAGCTAGCACTGGCGCGGAGGTGGTGTTGGTAGATCGTTGATTTCATTGACTTTCCTGTTCACTTTCAAATCTGCGATTCGTGGCGTCAAACCGTGGTCGGTTTCATCCATTGGTGCCAGTTATCGATGCATTTGGCCGCGAAGGCAGGATTTGGTCAGCATAGCGGTCAACCGGGAAGCGAAACACACCCCGCAAGTTGATGCTCTCCAGCCTGGTGGGCGCAATCTTCCCGATCAGTTCCGGTGGAATGACCTGGCGGCGGTTCGACCAGCGATCCAGGACCGCCTGCATCTGTGAGGTATTCCACGCCATCACGATGTTGGCCATCAGGCTCAACGCATCGGCCACAGCCTGCATTTCATCGACACGTTTGGCCTGCGCCGGGCTGATCCGGCCGGTATAAATGGCGCGCTTGAGGGCGTTAACAGCCTCGCCCCGATTGAGCACCCGGCGCAACTCGTTCCTGAAAGCGTCCTTGACAAAGTAGTCAGCCAAAAACGCCGTACGCAGCAACCGCCCCAATTGCACGCCAGCCTCATAGATTGGATCGCCCTGGGCGGCAGAACCGAACCGCGCAAGAGCTGCCACCGCACTGGCATGTCCGCTCATGACCGAGGCTGCCAGGTGCACCAGACTATCCCAATGCTTTTCGATCAAAGCGACGTCGACATTGGCTTCGCACACCGCAGCGATTTCTGCGGGCACTTTGGTGCCGCGTGGCACAAAGAGGTGGCGCTGTTTGAGTTCCTTCAACCGCGGGCAAAGATCAAAACCAAGCAAACGGGCATGTGACATGGCAAAGTCGGTGTAGCCATGGGTATCCACAGCAAGCTGGCTGGTCTCCAGCTTTTCTTGGCGGATGACACCTTCAATGGCCACGCCCGCCTGGCGCTCATTGAGCACAAAGGGCTGCGCATGGAAGATGCCCCACCGGTCTTTTACATGGGAGTAGATTCCAATGGAAGGTGTGTTGCGCCGAGGATCAAGCCGGGCTTGCCACACCCGTTTGGTGGTCTCCATGCTCATCATGTCAGAAGATGCCAAATCGGACCGCCCCCAGGTGGCGGCAATCGGGTGTCGCTGCATGAATTCCAGCACAGCCTGGCAGGCCTGGCTCAGACGCCGTTCGTCCCGCGCCCAGCGCATGGCCTGGCGAATGCTGGTGGCAGACAATTGCGGAATCATGCGCGCGCATTCGACCGCAGTCAGACTGGTGCCGTGGGCCATGATGCCGGCATAGACCATCAGCAGCTCGTCGGTAGAGCGCGGCTCACGTCCGAGCATGATCCAGCTAAAGCGCACCTGGGCGTCAACGGCCAGAATCACTTCCGGCAATTGAACCTCACCGATGCGGTGATCCAAAGCCGCGCGCAGCTTGGTCACTTCTGGGTCTTCGTCCTCTGCGGGCAATGGCGACAAATGGAGTTCATCATCCACGCGCAGTACGCCACTGCGGGCTGCAGCGGCCACCGCATCGACACCGGCAGTTACTCTGGCCAGCAAAGGCTTCAAGAAAGTGGCAGCCTTGCTGGGTAACGATAGACGGGCATAGTGTTTCTTGGACTCTGCCTGCCAACGCTCGTCCGTGAAGAACAAGCGCGCACGACCCCGAAAGCTCAGGCTGTGCTCAATCCAGACCGAGCCATTGCGCACCGCGCGGCGCAGGGCAAACAGGGTGGCCACCTCCAACGCCTGAAACGCCCGTTCCCGGTCTGGGCTGGAGATCGAAACCTGCCAGATCATTCCCAGACTTGGTGCCACCACTTCAACTGGCAGCTTTCTGGATCCTTTGAGATATAAAGCTTGCAGCTTGGCAAGGTACTCGATGGCAGGATGCTCGCCGGTGGCCTGCCAGGGCAGCTTTGCAATGGCGACGAGCAACGACCGCACGGGGCGAATTCCATCAATCAATCCCTCGCGGACCAGGGAGGCCCTGCTCGGTGGTTTGCGTTTCTGGGTTTCGGTGATCAAGGCTTCAAGACGGGCACGCAACTCAGCATCTGGCACCGCACCTTGCGCGCTCAAGGCAACAAGTTCGCCGAGCAGCGTTTTGTACATTGCGGCCCAATTGACGGTAGCGGGGACATCGGCGGCAGCCTGACGCCACAGATCGGCGATCCGGCGCTGCACCATAAGGATCAACTGGTCTGTGGTGGTGAACAGGCAATACCGAAGAAAGCATGCGACCTCCACGGTGCGCGCTGGCTCTTTGATCTTGGCTCCGGCTGAGGGCGGCCTGGAGACAAGTCGGCGCGCGTAGCGGCGCAAGATGAGATCGGGGATGTCTGCCAGGTGCTTATGAACGTCCAGCGTGTAAAGCAGGTCGATGCGCTCCAGTACCTCGCTGATTTGGCGGGTTGAGTGTTTCGCCGGTGCAGCCCATAGCCAACTCTGCTGGGTTTGTCCATCTGGGCGCAGCTCTGAAACTGAGGCTCGCCAGCGATCAAGTGTTGCTGGATCAACGCTGGCGGCGATGGCGGTGCCTGTTTCAACTTCAAGCTGGGCAAGTGCCGCCGCAATCAGTGTCCGAATTGCCCGCTCGTGCACGATCACCAGCTTGTTCTTGTACAGCCATTGACGCGCCCGCACGAGTAGCTGATCGCGGTCGGCGCAGCGCGCCACTTCGTCGCGCAGTTCACGTACCAGTGAGCGGCGCTGGTGCTCGCTCATCCACTGGAATCCAAGGACCGTGCAGGCTACTTGTTGGTGATCGAATAGCGTGCGCCCGCGTTCATACATGGCTCTCAGCGAGGCGACTTCTGGTGCTGCAATGCCAAGCTCGTTGCCAAGGTGGCGCCACAAGGCTACTGGAATTACCCGAAAGGCACCGAGCAAACGCCCACTCATGCGCAGGAAACCAATATGGAGCGCCAGACCAAGCTTGTGGGAATCACCTCGGCGTGCATTGATTGCGTCGCGCTCGGCACCATCGAAGGTGAAAAATGCCTTCATCTCGAAGTCGCTGATATCGCGGGGGAGCCCACGCATCCCCAAAAACGTTGTGTGCCAACCCTGCATCGTGAACCTCAAAAGTGGGAGGCCACCATACCCGTTTACAAAGCGAACAGGAAAGTCAATGAAATCAACGGTCTACCCAGACCACCCCCGCGCCAGTGCTAGCTTTGCGTACCGTCACTTATTGCACTGAAAACGAGGAGACCCC
>NZ_QOZT01000150.1:0-3616 GCF_003345135.1 Acidovorax sp. BoFeN1 | reverse complement strand
CCCCCCGCCCCACCACCACCGTGGGCACGCCCGACAACGGCGTGGGCGTGGCGGATGGCCGTGCACCCGTGCAATGGAACACCTTCCAAGCCCGCAACCTGGGCCTGTATTTCCAGGACACCGTATCGCTCACCGACACCCTCAAGCTCGTGGCGGGCCTGCGCTATGACGACTTCAAGGCCTCCTACCGCAATCCCAATGGCAGCCTCAGCAGCGACCGCTCCGACAGCCTTTTCAGCCCGCGCGCCGGCCTGATCTTCCAGCCCGATGAGCTGTCTTCTTACTACCTGTCGTACGGCACCTCGTACAACACCTCGGGCGACACCTACCAGTTCAGTCCCGGCTTGAGCAGCAGCACCGCACGTTCTGCCAACACGCCGGCCGAAAAGAGCCGCAACATCGAAATCGGTGGCAAATTCGAGCTGTTCGAGCGCCGCGCCCTGCTGGGCGTGGCCGCGTTCTACAGCGAGAAATACAACGAGCGCAACACCGACCCCGACACCGCCGCCCAGCAAGAACTGCTGTCGGGCAAGCGCCACGCCGCGGGCATGGAGTTCAACCTGGCCGGCCGGATTACGCCGAAATGGGAAGTCTTCTTCAACCACACCTGGATTCCTGACGCCGAGATTGACCAGAGCAACGTGGCACGGAACTCCACCGGCACAGGCGCCCAGGTGCAGGGCGATCGCCCCGGCCTCACGCCCAAGCACAGCGGCAGTTTCTGGAGCACCTATGCGGTCACCTCCAGCGTTCGGGTGGGCGCAGGCCTGACCTACCGTAGCAAGCAGAACCCCGAAGGCCAGCGCAGCTACTACGCCAGCGGCTTCAGCACCGTGGACGCCATGGTCGAATACGCGTTTGACGAGAAGACCTCGCTCAAGTTGAACGTGAGCAACCTGTTTGACCGGGTCTACGCCGATGCGCTGTACCGGGGCTTTTACACACCGGGCGCAGCACGCTCGGTTCAGGTCACCCTCAAAACCCGCTTCTGACATTGACCCTGGCCCACGGCCCCGCACCATGTTCCTGCACATCAAAGACGTTCTGACCCCTGAAGAAATAGCCTTCTTCAGGCAAGCCCTCGGGCCCCAAGCCCCGTGGATTGAAGGAGCACGCAGCGCCGGCGGCCAGGCCATTCACCAGAAGAACAACCTGCAGTTGGGGCAAGGCAGCGAGCTGTCGACCCAGCTGCAGGCCATGGTGAAGGCGGCGCTGCACCGCAACGCCCTCTTCTTCTCAGCGGCGTTGCCGCGGCGCATCTACAACCCGCTGTTCAACAACTACGGCGATGGCGCCAACTTTTATGGCAACCATGTCGACAGCGCCGTCATGCACTCCAAGGCCGACAACTGCTGGGTGCGCAGCGACCTGTCGTGCACGCTTTTTTTGACACCGCCCGAGGACTACGACGGCGGCGAGCTGGTGATTGCCGAAGCCCTGGGCGAAAAGCGCATCAAGCTGCCTGCGGGCGACATGATCCTGTATCCCAGCAGCACGGTGCACCAGGTGTCGCCGGTGACGCGCGGGCACCGCATCAGCAGCTTTTTCTGGGTGGAAAGCATGGTGCGCGGGCTGGAACAGCGCCAGCTGCTGTTCGACATGGACATGTCGCTGCTCAAACTGCGCCAGGCCCATGGCGAAAAAGAGCCTTCGGTCATCGCGCTCTCGGGCACGTACCACAATCTGCTGCGTATGTGGGCCGATGTGTGAGGCGGCGGCACCCCGCAGTGTCACACCCAACCAAAATGCTTTTATTTATATAGCACCTTGCGCTTACTGGATAAGCGCCAGGTGCTATTTTTGCTTATATGCCCCCTATTCCCGCACGGCACAAGGTTTCGCCCGAGATCGTCAACCTCGCAGACCATGAGGCGCACGCACGCCAGCATCTGGACGACAACGCCTGGGCCTACTTCAGCGGCGGTGCCGCCGACGAAATCACCCTGCGCGCCAACCGCAGCGCCTGGGAGGCCCTGCCGCTGTGGCCGCGCGTGCTGCGGCCGCTGGCGGGGGGCCACACCCGGGTCAGCCTGCTGGGCCGCACGCTGGCGCACCCCATCCTGCTGGCGCCCATTGCCTTTCAGCGCCTGGCCCACCCCGACGGCGAGCTGGCCATGGCCTACGCGGCGGCGGCGCTGGGCGCGGGCGTGGTGCTCAGCACCCAGGCCAGCGTGTCGCTGGAGGCCGTTGCGCAAGCAGTGCTGCCCGACCGCGGGCGCGGCCCCCTGTGGTTTCAGCTGTATCTGCAGCACGACCGGGGCTTCACCCAGGCGCTGGTGCAGCGCGCCGAAGCCGCCGGATACGAAGCCTTGGTGCTGACCGTGGACGCACCCACCAGCGGCGTGCGCGACCGCGAACGGCGCGCGGGCTTTCGGCTGCCACCCGGCGTGGGCCCGGTCAACCTTGCGGGCTTGCAGGCACCCACTGCAACCGAGCTGCGCCCCGGCCAAAGCGCGCTGTTTGACGGCCTGCTGCACCAAGCCCCCACCTGGGACGACATTGCCTGGCTGCAGTCCATCACCCGCCTGCCCGTGTTGCTCAAGGGCGTGCTGCATCCGGCCGACGCGCGCCAGGCGGTGGCGGCGGGCGCGGCGGGCCTGATCGTCTCCAACCACGGCGGGCGCACGCTGGACACCGCACCCGCCACCGCCAGCGCCCTGCCGCGTGTGGTGCAGGCCGTGGGCAGCGCGGTGCCGGTGGTGGTGGATGGTGGCATCCGGCGCGGCACCGATGTGCTCAAGGCCATGGCGCTGGGTGCGTCGGCGGTGCTGGTGGGGCGCCCTGCCATCTGGGGCCTGGCCAATGCCGGCGCCGCCGGTGTGGCGCATGTGCTGCGCCTGTTGCGCGACGAACTGGAGATTGCCATGGCCCTCACCGGCTGCGCCACGCTGGCCGATGCATCGCAGGCGCTGCTGAATGCAGACCTCCCCCAAGGCGGCGACCTTTAACCCCATTTCCCTGTCGGCAGTCATGATTTATTGCAAATACGATAGATTCGCATTTATAATCAATGCATCAACAACAGCCAGCCAAACTGCCTGCCGCCATGATCGTCTGTGTTTGCCGCCGAATTTCCGACCGTGAAATTGCCCGCCATGCGCGTGCAGGAATGAGTTTCGACGATATCCAGTTCGAGCTGGGCGTGGCCACCCAATGCGGATGCTGCGAAAGCTGCGCCCGCGACGTGGTGGCGCAATGCAGCGCAACAAGCCCGGTTGCCGCGCTGCACAATGAGACTGCGGTACAACCGGTTCAGCTTGCCAACTCTCTTCGGGAAAGCAAAGCATGGAACTCCTCTCTACACTCGCGGGCAGTCTGATTTTTGTCGCCGGTTCGACCTGGTGGATCTTTCGCAAGTAATCTGAACATTTTTGGGCATTGGCCCTTGTCCATCAAGCGCTGGCAGCTATCATTTTTATATGTCCCAACGAGATCGTTTTGCCCCTGTCGGGGGCGTGAGCCGCAATGCCGTGATCGTGGGTTCGGTGGTGATGCTGCATGTGGCAGGGCTTTGGGCCCTGCAATCGGGTTTGCTGCGCCGTGCGGCAGAGGTGATCGTGCCCGCAGAGTTGCTGAGCGAATTCATTGCACCACCGGCCCCCAGGGTCGCGCCGCC
>NZ_QOZT01000014.1:0-62553 GCF_003345135.1 Acidovorax sp. BoFeN1 | reverse complement strand
CTCCCCGACTTCCCCCCGTGCTTTTCCACCACGCGCACGTCGTGGATGGACATGCCCCGGTCCACGGCCTTGCACATGTCGTAGATGGTGAGCAGGGCCACCTGCACCGCCGTGAGGGCTTCCATCTCGACGCCGGTGGGGCCGACGGTTTCCACCGTTGCGGCACAAAATATGCCTGTAGTGCCCGGCTGTCGTGCGCTAGCAGCTTCAAATTCAATAGCAACGCGGGTCAACGCCAGCGGGTGGCACAGCGGGATGAGGTCGCTGGTTTTCTTGGCGGCCATGATGCCGGCGATGCGGGCGATGCCCAGCACGTCGCCTTTTTTGGCGGTGCCGGCTTCGATGAGGGCCATAGTGGCGGGCAGCATTTCGATGCGGCCGCTGGCGATGGCGATGCGGTGCGTGGCGGCCTTGGCGGCCACGTCGACCATGTGGGCTTGGCCCTGGGCGTCAAAGTGGGTGAGTGCGGACATGGCGGGGGTAACCAGGTGAATCGGTGGGGAACATTCGGGCAAAGGGGCATCATACGTGCATGTGGAATAGCAAATGCACCCCTTCCAGGCCGTGGGCCGATGTCTCTGCAGCAGCACAGAAAATCAAGCCAAATATGCCCTTGGTGCATGCTGGACGTGCGCTAGTAGCTTCTTTATTGATAGCAATGGGCGCGGGTGCCGCGCTGCCCGCTGCTGCCCAGTCCAGCTTGCCCACCCTGGGCGATGGCAGCGCCCTCACCACGGGCGAAGAGCGCCGGCTGGGCGACCGCATCATCCGCGAGCTGTACCGCGACCCCGATTACATCGACGACCCGGTGCTGGTGGAATATGTGCAGGGGCTGTGGCAGGCGCTGCTGGCGGCTGCGCGCGCGCGCGGCGAGCTCTCGCCCGAGCTGGATGAGCGCTTTGCCTGGGAGGTGCTGCTGGGGCGTGACCGCACGGTGAATGCCTTTGCGCTGCCCGGTGGCTACCTGGGTGTGCACCTGGGCCTGATTGGCGTGGTGGCCACGCGTGACGAGCTGGCCTCGGTGCTGGCACACGAGCTGAGCCACGTCACCCAGCGCCATATCTCGCGCCTGATCGCGCAGCAAAGCCGCCAGACGCCGCTGCTGGTGGGCGCCATGGTGCTGGCCGCCCTGGCCGCCAGCAAGAACCCGGGGGCCGCGCAGGCCATGGTGGTGGGCGGCCAGGCGGTGGCCATGCAGAACCAGCTCAATTTTTCGCGCGACATGGAGCGCGAGGCGGATCGCATCGGCTATGGGTTGATGGAGCCTTCGGGGTTTGCGCCGCAGGGTTTTGTGGGCATGTTCGACAAGCTGCAGCAGGCCAACCGCCTCAATGACAACGGCTCGTGGCCCTATTTGCGCAGCCACCCGTTGACCACCCAGCGCATGGCTGACATGCAGTCGCGGCTACCGCCCGGCGGCGCGGCGCAGCCTGTGGCACCCAGCCTGGAGCACGCCATGGTGGCCGCACGGGCCCGCGTGTTGTCAAACCCCGGGGTGGATGCATTGCGGCTGTGGATTGCCGAGCCCCAGAGCACCGGCTTTGCCAGCCAGCCCGCCGCCCGCCGTGCTGCGGCCTGGTACACCGCCGCGCTGGCGAGCAGCCAGCTGCGGGATTTTGCGGCGGCACGCACGGCCCAGGCAAAGCTGGATGAGGTGGTGCGGGGTGATGCCGCCGCCCACCGCCAGTCGCAGCGGCTGGCGGCCGAGATCGAGTTGGCCGCCGGGCTGCCCGAAGCGGCGCTGCAGCGGCTGCCCCAAGAGACAGGCAGGCCCGAGCTGGTGCTGCGCACGCAAGCCCTGCTGCGCGTGGGCCGACCGGCCGAGGTGACGGGGGCCCTGCAGACCTGGGTGGTCACGCATCCGCACGATGCTGCCGCATGGCAGCTGCTGGCAAGTGCGTGGCAGGCGCAGGGGCAGCCACTGCGGGCCGTGCGCGCCGAGGCTGAATCGCACGCCGCGCGCTACGACTACGCGGCAGCGGTAGACCGCTTCAAGGCCGGGCAGGACTTGGCGCGCAAAAGCAGCAGTGCTGCCGACTACATCGAGGCGTCCATCATCGATACGCGATTGCGCGCGATGGAGCTACTTCTTAAAGAGCAGGCCGCCGAGCGCTGATTCGATCAGCAAACCCAGCACCGAATAAATCAGCGAGCCCAGCAGCGCAGCGCCAAAGCCCGTGACATGAAAACCGCCCAGCACCCCCGCTGCAGCCCAGAACATGAAGGCGTTGATCACAAAGAGAAACAGGCCCACGGTGACGATGGTCACCGGCAGCGTCAGCACCACCAGCACGGGGCGCAACACGGCGTTGAACAGGCCAATGACAAACGCCGCAATCAGCGCCGAGGTGAAGCTTTGCACTTGCACGCCGCTGTAGAGGTAAGCCACCAGCAGCAGCGCCGCAGCGCTGAGCAGCCATTTGAGTAGGAGTTTCATGCGCGCAGAATAGCACCGCGCGGGCGGTGGCGGCTTTCATCTAACGCGGAGCCACAGGCTGTTCGGGAGGAGTCCTTGAGCGGGCTTTGGACAGGCCCATCGAAGCCAAGGCGACTGGATCGGGGAATGCACAGCGCCCGCACAGTGCCCAGCCGGGTCCGCAGGCCAGGTAAGGTGCCCGGATACGGCTGTCGGCATGGCGCCGTGGTCGCAGCGCCAGGAGCGGTCGGATCGGCGGCGGCGTCCGGCCTTCCGGGCCGCCAACTGTCCGCCACGAGGGCAGAGCTGCCGAACATGGGCTGCGTCGTCCGCCAACACAACGATGTCCACTCGACCTTCGATATTGGAGGGGCCAATGACAAAGGGAGCGCAAGGCCCCCTTTGTGTCACTCAGTGCGCCGGTTGGCGCGCAGGTTAAGTGTCAGATCGCCATCAGCCCTGAGCGGGCGCAGCGGCTGCGCGGCGCGCCAGAATGGCGCGGCCCGCCAGCAACACCAGCAGTGCACCTGCCACGCTGGCTGCGTAGCGGATGGTGTCGGTTTGCGCGATCTTGAACATCCACTGCCACTTGTCGGGGTTGGCAAAAACGGGGTCGGTTACCAGCATGCCGCCCGCAATCCAGCCCAGCAGCATGCCGCCGAGCGTGATGATCATCGGGAAGCGCTCCATGAGCTTGATGACCAGCTGGCTGCCCCAGACGATGATCGGGATCGAGATCAGCAGGCCCAGCACCACCAGCAGGAACTGGTGCTCACCAGCGTTCTGCGCGGCACCGGCAATGGCGATCACGTTGTCCACGCTCATCACCAGGTCGGCCACGATGATGGTCTTGATGGCCGCCAGCAGCTTGTCGCTGGTCTGGATGTCGCCATGGCCTTCTTCGTCCGGGGCCAGCAGTTTCACGCCAATCCACACCAGCAGCAGCGCGCCCACGAACTTGAGGAACGGCAGTGCCAGCAGCGTCATGGCAAACGCGATCAGGATCACGCGCAGCACGATGGCGCCAGCGGTGCCCCAGATGATGCCCTTGGCACGCTGGGCCGGCGGCAGCTTGCGGCAGGCCAGGGCAATGACCACCGCGTTGTCGCCGCCCAGCAGGATGTCGATGATGATGATCTGGCCGAGTGCGAGCCAGAATTCGGGCGATGCCAAAAAGTCCATAAATTCCTCAATAACAATAGGCAAAAGGACGACCTGGCAGCCACTGTAGCGCCGAGACCATCCAGGGGATAGGGGGGGCCGTGGTGGGCGGATCAAGGGCGCTGCGCAAACAGCAGGGTTGTGACGGGACGCCTTGATCAGCCCACGATGGGCCCATCAAAGGTCTTGCTCGGCCTCACACCCTGGTGGGTGCCAAACCCGGACCGCCGGAAGCGATGCTTCGTGATGACGACGGTTCCGATGCCATGCCCACGATCGCCATTGACTGCCACGGCCGGAACGCATGTCGGGAGCTACTCCCCTTCGAAGCGGCGATTGGAACACAGGCCGCGCCGCGCGTGCAAGCCAGAGGCCATGGCAGCGCCCGTTTTTTTTCAAGGAAAATTGGCCTCAAGCGCTTGATGGATAAGCGCAAGCAGCTATTAAAACAGGAGTTCACAAAGCCCGACCGGGCACCCTGCGCCGTTATTGAACTGTTGCTGCACCGTCCCTGCACCGCGCAGGGCCACCGGCGCGGCTCCTCACCCACTGCGCCCGGCGCCACTATCATCCACGCCCTGTTGCTCTTATTGCAACTGCACGCCATGGCCGCCATCCACATCACCGACATCGAAGCCGCCATCAACCACTGGCGCGAGCGCGCGCCCGCCAGTGGCGGGGCAGTGCTGGCGCCTGAGATCAGCGCGCTGGGTGAGGTGTATGCGCTCATGGTGTACCGCCACCAAGACGAAACCGATGAGCACAGCCTGCCTGCGCCAGCGCGTGCCGCCTGGCTGGCCTGGTACGACACCACGCCCGACACGCCATGCATTGCCATCTGCTCCACCAGCCAGGGCGACGACTGGTGCAAGGGCTGCGGGCGCAGCTTTGACGAAGTGCAGTTCTGGCCGGCCATGGGCCCCGCAGAAAAACGGGCGGTGTGGCGCCGCATCACGCAGGAGCACACCGCTTGGCGCTTCAACCGCTATGCCGAGCGCGCGGCAGAGGGGCGCACCGGCGCAGCGCCGGGCGCCATCGGCGCTGCCGCAACATCGTCATGATGCCGTCCTGACGCCGCATCCAGGCCTGGCGGCACCCGCCGCGCACAACCCGGCCCTGTACGCCCCGCCCACAAAGCGCTATGGTGGGGCCATGCTGCGTCTTACCCAGGCCCCCAACATCGCCATTGCCACCCTGTGGGCCGACCTGCTGTGCGAGGCGGGCATGACGGCGTCGGTGCAGCGGCAATACCTGGGGGCCGCCGCCGGACACCTGCCGCCCGACCAGTGTTTGCCCGAAATCTGGCTGCAATACGACGAACACGCCACCCGCGCCCGCGCCTTGCTGCAGGATCTGCAAGACCTGCCCCAGCGCCGCTGGCATTGCCGCTGCGGCGAAATGGTGGAAGGCGGCTTCGAGCAATGCTGGCAGTGCGGCGCCCTCATGCCGCGCGACTGACGCTCTTGTTTTGATAGCTGCTAGCGCTTTCAGAACAAGCGCCAGTGGGCTATTTCACTTGAAACCCAGGCGCTTTATTCCGTTTCCAAATCATTCGTGTCTAGGCGCGACGCCGCAGGCAGTGCGGTAGCACGACAAGGCGAAGCAACAACGACACGGAGGATTTAGAAATGGAATCACTTCCAGCGCACCGGCTCCACATGCACGCTGCCTTGGGTGCTGCTCAGCGTGATGGCGCCTTCCTGCACCGTGGCCTGCAGCTGCATGCTGCGCTCGGCCAGCTGTGCCAGCGCCTGCGAGGCCTCGGTGGGAATGCGCCAGACCTGCAGTTTTTCCAGGCGCGAGAGCTTCGGCTGGATGCCCTTCCACCAGATCTCGGCAGCGTGATTGAAGCAGTACACGATCACCGAATCGGCCTTGCTGCAGGCCTTGGTGAGCGGCTTGTCTTCGGGCTGGCCCACCTCGATCCACACGCGCTTGCGGCCGGTGAAGTCGGTCAGCGAGGCATCGGGGTCATCGGGGTCGGACAGCCCCGCGCCAAAGGCCAGAGTGGCGTCGCCGTTGCACAGGCCATTGAGCTGGTGCGCGGCAATGGCCAGCGCCGCCAGCCGCACCATCATGCGCTCGTCGGTCTCGCTGGGGTGGCGGGCCAGCGTGAGCGCGTGGTCGGCGTAGTAGCCATGGTCGATGTCGGCGATTTGCAGGTTCGCCTTGAAGATGGTGGATTTGATGGCCATGGGCAGTACCAGTGAAATGGGGGGCGGGCGCAGACCCGAAAAAAGCAATGCCCTGGGGGCGCCAGGGCATCAAAACAATAGCTGCTCGCGCTTATCGGGTAAGCGCTAGAGGCCCAAAAGACTGCAAACTATTCGATTCACACCCGGCGCGCCAGCTCAGCCGCCTTGCCGGTGTAGCTGCCGGGCGTCATGGCCAGCAGGCGGTCTTTTTCGGCCTGCGGGATGTCGAGCGAGCGGATCAGGCCGTGCAGCGCCTCGGCCGTCACGGTCTTGCCACGGGTCACTTCCTTGAGCTTTTCGTAGGCGCCCTGCACGCCATAGCGGCGCATCACGGTCTGGATGGGCTCGGCCAGCACTTCCCAGGCGGCGTCCAGGTCTTCGGCCAGGGCTTCTTCGTTGAGTTCGAGCTTGTTCAGGCCGGTGAGCAGCGAGGCATAGGCCAGCGCGGCATAGCCCAGGGCCACGCCCATGTTGCGCAGCACGGTGCTGTCGGTCAGGTCGCGCTGCCAGCGGCTGATGGGCAGTTTTTCCGAGAGGTGGCGCAGCAGTGCGTTGGCCAGGCCCAGGTTGCCTTCGGCGTTTTCAAAGTCGATCGGGTTGACCTTGTGCGGCATGGTGCTGGAGCCAATCTCGCCGGCCTTCAGGCGCTGCTTGAAGTAGCCCAGGCTGACATAGCCCCAGATGTCGCGCGAGAGGTCTACCAAAATGGTGTTGGCGCGCGCCACGGCATCAAACAGCTCGGCCATGTAGTCGTGCGGCTCGATCTGGATGCTGTAGGGCTGGAACGTGAGGCCCAGGCCCAGGGGCTCGGGCGTTTCGATGACCTTCTTGCTGAAGGCTTCCCAGTCAAAGTCGGGCCAGGCCGAGAGGTGGGCGTTGTAGTTGCCCACGGCGCCGTTCATCTTGCCCAGGATCTTGACGGCGGCAATGCGCTCGCTGGCGGCCTGCAGGCGCATGAGCACGTTGGCCATTTCCTTGCCCACGGTGGTGGGGCTGGCGGTCTGGCCGTGCGTGCGGCTGAGCATGGGCACGTCGGCAAAGGCGTGGGACATTTCGCGCAGTTTGAGGATGATGCGGTCCAGCCCCGGCAGCACCACCTGGTCGCGGCCCGAGCGCAGTTGCAGGGCGTGGCTGGTGTTGTTGATGTCTTCGCTGGTGCAGGCAAAGTGCACGAATTCCGATGCTTTTTCGAGCTCGGGGCGCGCTTCAAACTTGGCCTTGATCCAGTATTCGACGGCTTTCACGTCGTGGTTGGTGGTTTTCTCGATCTCCTTGATGGCAGCCGAATCGGCCTCGGAGAAGTTCTTGATCAAGCCCAGCAAATAGGCGCGGGCGCCCGTGGTGAGGGGCTTGAACTCGGCAAAACCGGCATCCGACAGCGCGATAAACCAGGCCACCTCCACCTGGACACGGCGCTGCATGTAGCCGTGCTCGCTCATGATGGGCCGAAGTGCGGCAAGTTTTGTGGCATAACGGCCGTCAAGCGGCGACAGGGCAGTGATGGTGGACAGGCTCATGGCGCAAGATTGTAGGCCGCGCACCACCGTGGGTTTCCGGGGGGCGGCTGCCGATAGAATCCAACGCGTATGGACCAGCCCACCCCGCGCAATGGAAGAAACATGAAACTGATCGGTTCCAACGCCAGCCCCTACGTACGCAAGGTACGCATCGTGATGGCAGAAAAAAAGCTCGACTACCAGTTCGTGCAGGAAAACGTCTGGGCTGATGAGACCGGCATTTCCAAATCCAACCCGCTGGGCAAGGTGCCCTGCCTGGTGATGGAGGGCGGCGAGGCGGTGTTTGATTCCCGTGTGATCGTGGAATATCTGGACACGCTGTCGCCCGTGGGCAAGCTTATTCCTGCGCAGGGACGCGAACGCGCCGAGGTCAAGACCTGGGAAGCGCTGGCCGATGGAATGGTGGACGCGGCCATCCTGGCGCGCCTGGAAGCCACCTGGGCGGGCCGCAAGGACAGCGAACGCAGCCAGGCCTGGATCGACCGCCAGCTGGGCAAGGTGCACGCCAGCCTCAAGTCCATGAGCCAGGGCCTGGGCGACAAGCCGTTTTGCAGCGGCATCCACCTGAGCCTGTCGGACATCGCTGTGGGCTGCGCGCTGGGCTGGCTGGAGTTCCGGTTTCCCCAGATCGCCTGGCGTGCCGAATATCCCAACCTGGACAAACTGCTCGACAAGCTGATGCAGCGCGCAAGCTTTGCGGATACCAAGCCGGTCTGAGCACTAACGGGCTTGATGCCACCCAAAAAGATGCCGGCGCAAGCCGGCATTCTTGTTTCTGAGACAGGCGCAAAGCGCTATTGCGCCGCGCGCCGCCGCAGCCAGCGCATCAGCGCGCCCACCACGGGCAGTTTTTCGTACAGCTCTTCGGCGGCATCCCAATAGTCGCGGTGCAGCACGATCAGGCCTTGAGTGTCCAGCACCAGGTGCGAGGCGCCGCGCACCGTCTGGGGTTCGCCGCGGTGAAAGTTCTTGAATTCAAACAAGAAATCCCAGGTCAAAAAACATTGCTGCCCCTGCACCACGCGGCCGGTGACCACAAAGCGGGGCTGGTCGAGCGCCACATACATGTGCTCAAAAATCTGCTGAATGGGCTTGACGCCGCAAACCTCGTTGAACGGATCTTTAAAGCGTGCATCGGGCGCATAGATGCGATCAATGGCTGCCAGGTTGGCAGGCGTGATGTGCTCAAAGAAGGCCACCACGCGGGTAACGGCGTCTTCCATGCTGGGGGCGTCGGGGTGTGGCATCAAAGTCCCGTAAAGCGGCGCACTGCCGGAAAATACCACCGGTACGGTAACACCCGCAGTAGTTTCATCACCCGCGTAAAGCGTTTGGGGAAGTGGATGTCGAAATGCCCCCGCTCCCAGCCCTGCACGATGGCGGCGGCGGCGGCCTCGGGCGAGATGAGCGCGGGCATGGTGAAGTCGTTGCCTGCCGTGAGCGGCGTGGCCACAAAGCCGGGGTTGATCACGCTCACGCCCATGCCCAGGTCGTGCAGATCCAGGTACAGCGCCTCGGCCAGGTTGATGAGCGCGGCCTTGGTGGGCCCGTAGGCCAGGCTTTTGGGCAGGCCCCGAAAGCCCGCCACGCTGCTGATCACGCTGATATGCCCGGGGCGCCCGGCCTGTGCCGCCGTCAGCATGGGCGGCAACACGGCGGCCAGCACATGCAGCACGCCGTTGTAGTTGATGTGCTCGTGGCGCAGCATCACGGCCAGATCGAAATCGGTGGCGCGTATGTCGCGGTAGTAGCCTGCGCAGTAGCACACCAGGTCGGGCGCGCCGCCGGCCAGCACCTGGGCCGCGGCGGCCTGCACCTGTTCGGGCTCTGCCGTGTCCATCGGCATGGCCATGCTGCCGGGGTGCTGGGCGACAAAGGCATGGAGCGCATCACCGTTGCGCGCTGACACGATGACCTGCGCACCGCGCGCATGCAGCGCGGCGGCCGTGGCCCGGCCAATGCCGCTGCTGGCCCCGATCAGCCAGGCACGGCGGCCACGCCAGTCGCGCAGGGGGGGGTTGAGGCTCATGCTGCGCGTTTGGTGAAGGACAGTGTGATCTCGCCCAGCCGGAATCCGAGCTTGCTCATGGTGGCGCGGTTGAGCATCACGCGGTCGTCAATGAGGTACATCCAGTCGTCCAGATCGACGTTGTAGACCTTGCCATCCACGGGCAACGCCAGCGTGTAGGTCCAGCGAAAGGCGTTGCCGCGCGTTTGCCCGTTGGCCGTGCCCACCACGTCGTCGGCGGTGCCGGTGTAGCGGCCGTCAGCGTGCTTTGTCAGGCGCCAGATGCGCCGCTGCGTGGTGCCGTCCGAGTAGGTGAAGGCCTCGTCCAGTACGCCCTGGTTGCCCTTCCACTCGCAGTCCATGACCACGGTGAAGCGTTTGACGATGCGGCCGCCACGGTCCTGGAAGATGCCATGCGCGTCAATGGTGCCGTTGAAATACTGCGCAAGGTCCAGCACCGGTTTTTCGCTGGCATAGCCGTCAATGCTCTGGCTGGCGCAGCCAGACAGGACCACGGGCGCAGCCACAGCGGCCGAAAGGAGGAGGCGTCGTTGCATCATGGTGGGGTGCCTTGGGGTCGGTTCGTACAAAGGGTTGGCGTGGCCTGCAGGGGCCGAAGGATGAGCGCATACAGTGCTGCCGCCGCCATCAGCTTGAGCAGGCAGGGCAGCACCGCATAGGCCAGGCCCAGGGTCTGCAGGCCGTCTTCGCTGCGGGTGCCGGGCGTGTAGCCCAGCCAGCCCAGCAGCGGTAGCGCCAGGCCTGCGGCCAGCGCCAGGTTGAGCTTGGTCGCAAAGTTCCACCAGCCAAAATAGGCGCCTTCGTGCTGGCCGCTATCGCCCTCGGCCGCAATCACGCCGGCCAACAGGGCGCTGGGCAGGGCCAGGTCGGTGCCAAGCGCCACGCCGGACAGCGCACAGACCACCAGGAACGGCAGGGTGTCGCCCGCCCCCAGAAAGGCGGTCCACACAAACACCGCAATCGCGAGCAACATGCCGGCCAGCCAGGTGCGCGCCAGACCAAAGCGGCCCACGGCGTGCAACCACAGCGGGATGGACAGTGCGGCGCAGACGAAATACGCCGCCAGGAACATGGGCTCTTGTGCGGGCGGGGCCTGCAGCCGGTCCTGGATGAAAAACAGCACCAGCGTGGCCGGGATGGCGCTGGCAATGCCATTGAGCATGAACACCGCCAGCAGGCGGCGGAACGCGGGGCGCCCCCACGGCCGCCACAGGCTGGCGCGTTGCGGCGGTCGATAGACCCCGGCCACGGCGCCCCCATGGGCCGCAGGGCGCGGCGCCTGCGTCCAGGCCCACCAGCCCAGCAGCAAGGTGATGGCAAACACCGCCAGCATGACCGGCAGGCCCAGCAGCGCGGGCAACACCGAGGCCAGCACCACCCCCACCAGCGCAGCGCCCTCGCGCCAGGCCACGATGCGGCCGCGCTGCAGCTCGTCGCCACCCAGGCGCGCCCCCCACGACTGGTGCGCAATGCTCAGCTGGCTGTAGGCGGTGTAAGTGATGAGCAGCGCGATGAGCGCCCAAGCCACGAGCGCATCGGGGCCGCGCACCGCCGGAAAGAACAGGCTGATCAACCCGAGCGCCAGCACCCCGGCCGACAGCGCGCCCACACCCAGCACCGCCCGCACCGAGCGACCAAACAGGTGGTCGGACAGGCGGCCCAGCAGCGGGTCGGAGATGGCATCGAACAGTCGCGCCGCCAGCAGCACCGCGCCCAGCGTGGCCAGCGGCATGCCGAACTCGCGTGCGTAGTGGTTGGGCAGCAGCACATACAGCGGCAGCGCCACAAACGCCAGCGGCAGGCCAAGCAGCCCGTAGGCCAGGCCGTGGCGGGCACGCAGTGGCGCTGCCTGGGGTGTCATGGCTGGCCTGCGGCGCCGCGCGTGGCGGCCACGAGTTCCTGGCGCAGCCCGGGTTCGGAGGTCTGGGGCGACAGCCAGATGCCGAAGAACAGGCGCGAGAAGTCGGCATCGGGCACCTCGCCCACCACACGACCGCCCATCTTGAACACGGCGCCCGCGCCGGGCTGGTACAGGCCCAGCAGCCGATCCCCCGGCTTCACATCGGGCAGCGCGGCAGCCAGTGCCTGCTGCCAGCGCGTGGCCTGCTGGGGCGTGAAGCTGCCCACGCGGCGCATCTCCTCGATCGAGCGCTTGGCGATGGCGTCGGCGGTGAAATTGCGCTGGTAGGTGAGCTCCAGCGCCAATGGCTGGGCAGCGTAGTTGTCGGCATCAAAGCCGGGTTGCACCCACAGGCGCGCGCGGTAGATCTCGAAGCCCAAAAACCGCAGCACGCCCTCGCCTGCCATGCGTGTGCCCGCCAGCGGTGGGGTGGCGGCCAGGGGGGACGCATGGGCCGGGGCCACCTGTGCCAAAGCAAGATTTGAATGAAAAGTGGCTGTAGCGCTTATCAATAAAGCGGTAATAGCTATTATTTTCATAGTGAAATCACGCCTTGACCAAGGTGTACTGCACGAGGTCGATGTTGCGCATGGCAAACGCGGCTTCGCAGTAGGCCAGGTAGAACTCCCAGATGTGCATGAAGCGCTGGTCAAACCCGAGCTGCAGGATCTGCGTGCGCTGCGCCAGAAAGCGCTCGCGCCAGCGTTTGAGGGTTTCGGCGTAGTCCTGGCCAAACGCAAACTCGTCCACCACGCGCAGGCCCGCCGCCTCGGCCTCGCGCCGGAACTCGCGTGGGCAGGGCAGGCAGCCGCCCGGAAAGATGTACTGCTGGATGAAGTCGGTGGAGCTGATGTAGCGCGCAAACAGGCTGTCGTCGATAACGATGCTCTGGATGCAGGCCTTGCCCCCGGGCTTGAGCAGGCGGTTGACCGACTGGAAATAGGTGGGCCAGTATTCGCGGCCCACGGCCTCGACCATTTCGATGGAGCAGACCGCGTCGTAGGGGCCGTCGTCGATGTCGCGGTAGTCCTGCAGCCGCAAATCGGCCTTGTTCTCCACCCCATGCGCCGCCATGCGCTTTTGCGCAAACGCGAGCTGCTCGGTCGAAAGCGTCACGCCCGTGAGGGATGCCCCAAACTCGGTGGTAGCCATCTCGGCCAGGGCGCCCCAGCCGCAGCCGATCTCCAGCACGCGGTCACCTGCCTGCACGCCCGCCATGCGCAATGCGCGGCGCACCTTGGCGTGCTGGGCCACGCGCATGTCGCCGCCCGCATCGCCTTCGAACCAGGCGGACGAATAGTTCATCGTGTCGTCCAGCCACAGCGCGTAAAACGCGTTGCCCAGGTCGTAGTGGGCATGGATGTTTTTCTGGCTGTTGGCGCGCGTGTTGCGGTTGAGCAGGTGCTTGATGCGGTACAGCAGCCGCCCGGCCCAGGTGCCGTAGATCACGCCTTCGACCTGCTGGCGGTTGGCGATGAAAAGCTTGAGCAGGTCGGTGAGGTGCGGTGTGGTCCAGTCGCCCGCAATGTAGCTTTCGGCAAACCCGATATCGCCCGACCGGAGCGCGGCGCTGCACACGTTCCAGTTCTTGAGCGTGATCGCGGCCGATGGGCCGTTGCCGTGCCCGAAATGCTGCAGCGTTCCATCGGGCAGCTGCACGGTGAGGTGGCCATGCTGCAGCCGCTGCAAAAGCCTGAGGGCCGTGCGCGCCGCAGCGGGTGTGCCCGCAGGCAGGGCCTGGGCAGAGCGGGGAGCGGTGGTGGTGTTCATGGCGGTCTCGCGGGACTGGGGCGACATGGAGATCAACGGGTCACGGTGGAGGCGGGTGCCTCGGGTTTGCGATGGAACCGCACGCGCTTGAGCCAAAGGCGCAGCGCATGCCAGTGAATACGGGCCACAACGGCCAGCGTCATGGCGGGGTAGCCCCACAGCGCATGGCGCAGGGTCTGGGCGGTGATGGCGTGCAGGGTGCCGCTCACGCTGGTCTGGATCAGCGGGCCGGTGTCGTCGTCGTGGTCGATGCGCACCACGGTGCGGCCTGCGTCGGCCGCGCTGGCGGGCGTGCGCATGAAGCGAAACCGGTAGCCCCCGCTCACCTCGCAAAACGGCGACACATGGAACACCTTGCGCGCCTGCAGTTCCACGCCGTATTGCGGCGCATCGAGCAGGTAGCAGTGGCGCTCGCCAAAGGTGTTGTTGACCTCCACCACGATGGCGCGCAGGCTGCCATCGCTGCGGTGGCAGTACCAGAAGCTCACGGGCTTGAAGGTGTAGCCCAGCACACGCGGGTAGCAGTGCAGCCAGACCTCGCCGGTGGCTTCGGTGATGCCTTCGGTGCGCAGCAGTTCGTCGAGCCAGGCCAGCGCCCCGCCCTGTGCGGCGCTGCGGCCGTCGCCATGGTCCACGTCATGAAAGCTGATGGCGCCACGCCGGTTCACCGCCAGCCTGCCGTGCGCGCTGGGTGCTCCGGCCAGGCTGCGCATCGGCAGCATGAGGAAGAACGTGCGGTAGGCAAACGCGTGTTTCTTGGGCCGCAGCCGCGTGTGACGCACCTGGCCAAAGCCGATCAGGGGCAAGGTGGGCGTGGCGGGCGCTGTCATGCGGCCTCCGCCAGCGTGGCGGGCATGGCTGCCAGCAGTTGCTGCGCCACGGCCAGGCCCGATTTGAGACCGTCCTCATGGAAGCCATAGCCCGTCCAGGCGCCGCAGAACCAGGTGTGCTGCTGCCCCTGCAGCGTGCCCACCTGCTGCTGCGCGCGGATGGCGGCCATGTCGAACACCGGGTGGGCGTATTCGTAGCTGCCGATCACGTGCTCGGGTGTTATGTCGCGCACCGGGTTGAGCGACACCACCACGGGCTGGGCAAAGGGCACGGGCTGCAGCTGGTTGATGAGGTAGTGCAGACACACCCGGGCCGACTCGCGGCTTGTCTGCTGGGCACGCTCGTAATTCCAAGCGGCCCACGCGGCGCGGCGCCGGGGCAGCACGGACGTGTCGGTGTGCAGCACGGCGCGGTTGGCCTGGTAGCGGATGGCGCCGAGCACGGCGCGCTCCTGCGTCGTGGGCTGGGCCAGCAGCGCAAGCGACTGGTCCGAATGCGTGGCCAGCACCACCTTGTCGAAGTGCTCCACCCGGCCGTCGGTGACTACGCGCACGCCAGCGGCATCGCGCTCGATGCGGCGCACGGGCGTGGACAAGCGCTTGTCGGCAATGCCCGCCACGATCTTGTCCACATAGTGGCGCGCGCCGCCGGCCACCGTCCACCACTGCGGGCGATTGCTGACCTGGATGAGACCGTGGTTGTGGCAGAACCGGATCATGGTGGCCACGGGGAATTTCAGCATCTGGTCGGTGGGGCAGCTCCAGATGCAGCCCAGCATGGGCAAGAAGTACCAGTCGCGGAAGGCATCGCCAAAGCGGTGCTGCTTAAGGAAATCGCCCAGCGGCTGCATCAGCGCCGCATCGGCCTGGGCGTGTGCAATGCGCGTGCACAGCTTGTTGAAGCGCAGCAGGTCGCGCAGCATGCCCAGAAAGCGCGGGTTGACCAGGTTGGTGCGCTGGGCAAACACGGTGCTGAGGTTGGTGCCGCTCCACTCCAGCGTGCGGCCGCCGCCCGAGCCACCCAAGGCGCCCGGCACCTGCACCGAGAAGGACATGTCCGACTTGGCGGTCTCCACGCCCAGATCGGCCAGCAAACGGATCAGGTGCGGGTAGGTGCGCTCGTTGAACACCAGAAATCCGGTGTCCACGCCGTGCGTGACGGGGGCGCCCGACGCATCGGGCAGCGTGACGTCCACGGTGTGGGTGTGGCCACCGAAATAGTCGCCCGCTTCATACAGGGTGATGTCGGCCTGGCCGCGCAGCTGGTGCGCGACAGAGAGGCCGGAGATGCCAGAGCCAATGATGGCGATTTTCACGGCCGGCCCCCTCTGGCCGGCGCCTGGAATAAAAGCGTTGCGAAGCGTCCCGAAACGAATAAGAGAGGGAGGGAGGAGAAGCGCTTCAGGAGGTCAGTCGGAACCCGGAGGGCCGAAAGGCTTCGCAACGTCAAAACGGTAAGGCGCTCAATGCGTCCTTGCAATAGACAGAATGGGGTTGTACCTCCAAAGTTCCAGCCCCGGGGGTGAAAAATATCAGAAAAACGTAACGAGGTCATGGAAATCACTTGGGTTGGGGTGCTGCCAGCTGCTGTTCGATGGCTCGCACCAGGCCCTTGCTGTCGGGCGCCGTCAGGCTCGAATAGCTGTCCACCAGCTGGCCGTTGCGCCCCAAAAGGTATTTGTGGAAATTCCAGCGTGGCGCCGTGCCCGACAACTGCGCGAGCTGGCGGTACAAAGGCGAGGCCTCTGGGCCCTTGACGCTGCTTTTGGCAAACATCGGAAATTTCACGCCAAAGGTGTTCTCGCAGAAGTCGGCAATCTGCTGATTGCTGCCGCTTTCCTGGGAGAAATCGTTGGATGGGAACCCGAGCACCACCAGCCCCTTGTCCTTGTAGCGGGCATACAGATCTTCCAGCCCCTTGTACTGGCCTGTGAAGCCGCAGTAGCTGGCGGTGTTGACGATCAGCACCACCTTGCCGCTGTACTGGCACAGCGACTGCGGCTTTTCGTCCTGCAGCCGGTCAAAGGTGTGCTGCAGTGTTGCCGGGCAGGCCTGCACCTCGCCAGCGTAAGCCGCACCACCGGTCAGCATCAACCCGGCCACGCCCGCAATGCGAAGGGCCATGGAAAGGCGAGAGAGGGATTTCATAGCGGGTTTCATGGTCGATTTCCTGATGGTTTGACTATTTCATCACAAATTGCCCCGTTTGGTATTTATTTATACCAAATAGTATGCGTGGCCGGGGTGCCATTGCCGTGGATTTTTTGCCCACGCTGTTTTTGTGGGGCCTGCGCTGCCGCGCAGTGGAGTCACATCGAGACGGGATTCACGACGCCAAAGCGGCGAGGAATGCGCCAGAGGGGCGGCGTGGGCGAACCGCGGCCGTGCGCGCGCACGTGGTGTGACGTTTTCCGGTAAGGGGCTGAGAACGGGGCGCACAGGAAAGGGCCCCTGCACGGTGGGCTACACCAGTGCCAGCAAGCGGTTCAGGGGGAGTTGCACCCGGATATCCCGGTAGGCCACCACGCCGGTGATCTTCCAGGTGGCTTGCGAGGTATCGCGTGGAATCATCTCGCCCGTGGGCATTCCGTCGCGGTTCATCACCACCGCCACGCGGGGCGTTGTGGCCGTTGCGCCCCGGCGGAGCACCACCGCCACTTCCTGGGTGGCCAGTCGGACAAAGGCACCGGGCGGATAGACGCCCAGCGTTTTCACCAGCGCGGCGCCGGCCTCATCGACGTGGTGCTCTTCGTCGTAGTAGCTGGCCTGCATGGCGGCAGTGACCGGCATGGGCGAACGTGCCACGCGGGGGGCCAGCCGCGCACCAAAGATGTCAGCACGCTGCACCAGCCGTGCCATTTGCTGGGCGTCCGACTTCTTCGCCATCGGGCCGGGGGCGCGGTGGTGGTGGCACCGCACCGCCTCCAGCCAAACCGGGTCGGCCACCCCCAGGCGGCGAAGCAACTGCTCTGACCGGCCGGCATGGTCTTCTACCGCGACGATCTGCTGGGACGTGAGGGGCTGTGATTGCTGGGTTAGCTGGTCCTGCAACTCGGTCATCGCGATGTTCATGGTGAGCGCGGCACTACCCACCTGCAGCACCCGGGCATCGGGCCAGTGCAGCATTTCACGCGCCACCACCATGCACACACAGCTCACCAGCATGACGTGGGTGGCGCTGTACATGCGGGTTTCCTGCGCCGAAAGATAGACCAGGGCCAGCAGCGTGGCATCTGGCGTTTGCTCGCAGTTGCGAGCCAGTTCGCCAAGCAATGACTGAAAACGCCCCCCGAAATCGCCAGCCAGTGGTGCGCGCAGCAACTGGCTGGCGCGCAACTGCAATTCCGGCCAGTCCAGCACATGCCTTCCACCGCGTTCTCTGCCAGTCTGAGCACCTGCCTGCATCGTCATCGCGGCAATCTGCCCCAGGGAGGTGTCGGACATCAGCATTTTTTGCAGCTGTGCCAGATACGCGCGGTGGCTTTCGCCCGACTCATCTGTGTCCACGCACAGCTTCAAGCCGCGCGACACCAGCGAATCCAGCTCGGCGCGGGTGCGAATGACATAGCCCTTTTGTGCCAGCAACGTTCCATCCGCACCGCGCAGCACAAATGGCAACGGGTGACCCAACTGGATGCTGTCGATGTTCAGTGCAACAAGGTTCATGGTGCTCGTTACATTATCTAACAATCATGCCCGCAGGCAAGTGGGAACAACCCCCGGTCACCGGAGCGCTGTTCAACGGGTCGACATGCGGGCCGGAGCCCTCACCCCGGTCTGCCCTCGCCTTGGCATCGCCTGCAGAAAGGCACCCGGCGAATACCCTACACGGCCTGCGCAGCGCGCGAATCCAGGGGTGCACCACCCCCGCAAATTGCCACGCCACGCTGACCGTCACGCGTGAGCTTCTCACGGCCCAAAGAGTGAGAAGCTCACGCCTTTGCGGAAACTGCGGAGTTCTCGCCAAAAACCGCGTGCCAGAGGTCCAGCACAGCATGTTGTTCTGCCTGCAATGCCGGTGGCGTTACCTCGGTGGGCACTTCATCGAGCCGTGCACGGTGCTGCACGCGGCGCAGCTCGCGGTAGGCGTCAGCCGCCGCGTGGCCCACACCGGCAGGCAACAAGCCCACCTGCTCGGCACGTTGCAGCAGCGCGATGTTGCCCACGTTGCCCACCAGTTCCGGATGGCTTGCGGAATTCGCCAGCACCAGGTATTGCACGGCAAATTCGGCATCCACCATGCCGCCCGGGCTGTGTTTCACATCAAACTGCCCGTCGCGCGTGCGGTGGGCAGAGCGCACGCGCTCGCGCATGGCCACAATCTCCGCACGCAGCGCTGCAGGGTCTCGCGGCGAGGTGATCACAGCCTCTCGCACCGCATCAAACCGCGCCTGCAGGGCAGCACTGCCCAAAACAAAGCGCGCCCGCGTCATCGCCTGGTGTTCCCAGGTCCATGCCGTGTTGCTGCCGCGTTGCTGCTGGTAGGCCGCGTAGGCATCGAAACTGGTGACCAGCAGGCCGGAGCTGCCATTGGGGCGCAGGGCAGTGTCGATTTCGTACAGATCGCCCTCGCCGGTCTTCACGGTGAGCCAGTTGATCAGCTTGCGCACAAACGCCGCATAGATCTCGGGGGCGCGTTCATCGTCATCGTCAAACACGAAAACGATGTCGAGGTCGCTGCCATAACCCAGCTCCTTGCCCCCCAGCTTGCCGTAGCCAATGATGGCAAATTGCGGTGTTTCGCGGTGCCGGTTCTTGAGGCGGCTCCAGCACCACTGTGCAGAGATGCGCAGCACGCTGTCGGCCAGGGCGCTGAGGTCGTCGGCCACCTGTTCGACCGTGATCCGGTGCTCCACGTCGCGTGCCAGCGTGCGAAAGGTTTCCGCGTGCTGAGCGCGGCGCAGCAGGTTCAGCAGGGTTTCGTCGTCGTCCTCGCCGGTGGACCGCAGCGCGGCCAGTCGCAGGGTGAGCTCGCGTTCGAAATCGGCCACCACAAAGCGCTCGGCCAGCAGCGCGTCGCCTACCAGTTCATCGATGACGCCGGGGTGTTGCAACAGGTAGCGTGCGGGCCACCGAGCGGCGCCCAGAAGGTGCAGCAGCTGCTCGTGCACCGAGGGGCGTTCCAGCAACAAGGCCAGATAACTTTCGCGGCGCAGCAGGGGTTCGAGCCAGTTCACGAGGCGCACGGCTGCTTCTTCGGTGACGCGGCCTTCGCCCAGCCACTGCGCCGTGCGCTGGATCAGCCGGAACAGCCGAGCGCGTGCTTCGTCGCGCAGCGCCGTCACGCGGGGGTGCGTGCGCCACTCGGCCACGCGCTCGCGAAAGCCGGGAGGCAGCTGTTCTAGCAAGCCTTCCAGCTCGGGCGGAGGTGCGGCAACTGCGCGCGGCCCGCTGCATCCACCGCCGTTGCATTCCTTTTTGCCATTGCCGCCCAGCAGGGTGTCGAACTCTTGCGCCACCAGTTCACGATGGGCATCGAGCGCATGCAGAAAACCGCAGCAGTCGGTGTGGCCCATGGTGCGGGCAATCCAGGCCAGATCGTCATCGCACGTGGGCAGCACATGGGTCTGCTGGTCGTCGAGGTACTGGATACGGTGCTCCACACGGCGCAAAAACACATACGCCCGCGCCAGTGCATCGGCCGTCTCCTGGGGCATGAGCCCGGCCTGGGCGAGCCGTTGCAGCGCATCCAGCGTGGGCCGGCGACGCAATTCGGGGAACTGTCCGCCGCGCACCACCTGCAGCAGTTGCACGGTGAACTCGATTTCGCGGATGCCGCCGCGCGACAGCTTCACATCGTTGGCGCGCTCCGGATGTCCTGCGCTGCGCTTGGCGGCGTGCTCGCGGATCTGCCGGTGCAGGGTGCGCAGCGCGTCAAACACGCTGTAGTCCAGATAGCGGCGGAACACGAACGGCAACACCACGCTGCGCAGCGCCAGCACTTCTGCGCTGCCGATAGCGCTTTGCGGCGCCACCACCCGGCTCTTGAGCCAGGCAAAACGCTCCCATTCGCGGCCCTGTACCTGCAGGTATTCCTCCAGCGCCGCCAGCGACACCGCTGCGGGGCCGGAATTGCCATGGGGCCGCAGGGCCAGGTCCACCCGGAAGACAAAACCATGTTCGGTGGTGTCGCCGACCAGGCTGTAGATGATCTTCACCGCATGGGCAAAGTACTCATGGTTGGAAATGCGGCCGCGCCCCTCGGGGTTGCCGGCCGTTTCTCCGTCCTGTGCATACACATAGATCAGGTCGATGTCGCTGGACACATTGAGCTCGCGCGCACCGAGCTTGCCCATGCCGATCACCCACAGGGGCACGGGCTGCCCGTCGGGCGAGAGCGGTGCGCCGTGGCGGCTGTCCAGCTCGCGGCGGGCGTGAAGGCACGACTGGTCCAGCGCGAACTCTGCCAGTTCGGTGACCGCGCGGGTAATGTCTGACAACGGGGCCTGGGCATCGCAATCGAGCCGGATGAGCCGCTCCATGACCAGTTGGCGCAGGACGCGCAAGGCGGTGGCGGTGTCGGATCCTCGTGCCTGTAGTGCGGCAAACGCCTGCGTCATCGCCGCTTTGTCCGGCGCACCGGGCGGCAGCAAGACCAGGTCTTGCGCGTACCGGCGTTGCAGGCGCTGAAAAAACCGCGAATACCCGGCCTCACCGATCGGGGGGGCGCAAGTGCCGGAGGGCTCAGCGGGAGAATGGGTCATGGCAGAGGGAGCGGCAAGTTGCCATATACATAAGGACACCGGTTTTGACTGAACCCACCCTTTGGTCGCGGGTCATAATTCCTGCCACATTCAACCCCGTC
The DNA here is from genome assembly GCF_003345135.1 of Acidovorax sp. BoFeN1. Lineage (NCBI taxonomy): Bacteria > Pseudomonadati > Pseudomonadota > Betaproteobacteria > Burkholderiales > Comamonadaceae > Acidovorax > Acidovorax sp. BoFeN1. Next base: position 41,930 of record NZ_QOZT01000014.1, on the reverse strand, counting down.
AATGATCGAACCATTAAATCGCCCCACACACCTGCTGCGCTTCGTCGCCGGGTTGGCGCGATGGTCGCTGGGATGCCTGCTGGCCTTGTGGCTGCTGCTGGCCGTCGCGTGGGGGGCACTGCATGGCTGGATTGTGCCGCGTATTGGTGAATTTCGCCCGCAACTGGAGGCGCAGGCCGCACGGGCGCTGGGGTTGCCTGTGCGCATCGGGGCCATCTCGGCGCGGTCCGAGGGGCTGATCCCCACCATTGAGCTTCTGGATGTCGCGCTGCTGGATGCCCAGGGGCGGGTTGCGCTGCTGCTGCCGCGCGTGGTGGTGGCACCTTCCCCGCGCTCGCTGCTGAACTGGGGTTTTGAGCAGCTTTACATCGAACACCCCGATCTGGATATCCGCAGACAGGCCGACGGCCGCATTGCGGTGGCGGGCCTCACCTTTTCTGAGACCGCGGGCGAGAACAATGCAGCAGCAGACTGGCTTTTCTCCCAGGGCGAAGTCGTCGTCAAGGGTGGCAGGCTGCGCTGGACCGACGAATTGCGCGGTGCCCCCGAACTGGCGCTGGAAAATGTTGATGTGCTGTTGCGTAATGGCAGCTGGCAACACAACATGCACTTTGCGGCCACACCGCCGCCGACTTGGGGCGACCGGTTCACGCTGACCGGGCGGTTTCGTGCGCCACTGCTGCGTGCACGCGACGGCAACTGGCAGCACTGGAGCGGCCAGCTGTTTGCCGATTTCTCGCGTGTGGATGTCTCCCGGCTGCGCCACCATGCCGACCTGGGTGTGGAGGTGGCGCAAGGCCGGGGCGCCGTGCGCGCATGGGCCGACGTGCAGCGTGGCCAGATCGTGGGCGGCACGGCCGACCTGGCACTGACGGAAGTCAACGCCACGCTGGGCCCGCAACTCAAGGCCCTGGTGCTGCCGTCCATTCAGGGGCGGATGGGTGGCCGGCGGCTGGCAGGCGGCTTCGAGTTCTACACCCAGGGGTTGCAGTTTCAAACCGACGATGGCCTGGTGTGGCCCGGCGGGAACCTGCGCCTGCAGCACACGGGTGCTGCAGGCAAGGCGCCCGCCCAGGGCGACCTGCGAGCGGACCGCCTGGACCTTGCCGCGCTGGCCCAGATCGGCAGCCGTCTGCCACTGGGGGCGGCCGCCCACAGCGCACTACAAACCTACACCCCCCAGGGCCTGGTCAATGAGGTGCATGCCACCTGGCGCGGCCCGCTGGAGACGCTGCAGCAATACCAAGTGCGCGGCAAGGTGACGGGGCTGGCCCTGGCTGCCGGGGCGCGGGAGGCGGGCAACACGCTTCCCGGCCTGAGCGGTGCGAGTGTGGACGTCGAAATGACCCAGGCCGGTGGCAAAGCCAGCCTGGCCATCGCGTCGGGGGGGCTGGTCTTGCCGGGGGTTTTTGAAGAACCTGTCCTGCCGCTGGACCAGCTGAGCGCAGAGGTGCGCTGGCAGGTGGATGGGCCACGCCTGGCGGTACAGGCCAGCAATGTCCGGTTTTCCAACGCGGATGCGCAGGGCGAATTGCGCGCCAGCTGGCGCACCAGCGACGCCGGCCAGGGCCCCCGTTTTTCGCGCTTTCCCGGTGTGATGGACCTTGCGGGAACGCTGGTGCGTGCCGACGGAACCCGCGTGCACCGTTATCTCCCACTGTCCCTTCCGGCCGAGTCGCGCCACTATGTGCGCGACGCCATCCTGAGCGGCAGTGCCAGCGACGTGCAGTTTCGGGTGAAGGGTGATCTGCGCGACCTGCCCTTCAATGACCCCAGCCAGGGAGATTTCCGCATTGCAGCCCGCGTCAGGGACGTGACGTACGCCTATGTTCCGCCCCGGCTGCAGCCCACCGGCGCGCTGCCCTGGCCGGCGTTGACGCAACTGGCGGGTGAGCTGATTTTCGAGCGCTCGTCCATGCAGGTGCGCGGCGCTACCGGCGGCTTTGCCGGCACGCCGGGCGTGCGGCTGGCCAAGGTGGAGGCGCAGATTCCTGACCTGTCCCACACCGTGGTAGCGGTCAATGCCGATGCGCGCGGGCCGCTGACTGAGCTGCTGACCATCATGCGCACCTCCCCGCTTGCGCGCATGACGGGTCAGGCCCTGGACCAAGCCAGCGGCACGGGCAATGCCGATTTGCAACTGCGATTGAGCCTGCCGATCAACGATATCGAAAAATCGAAAGTGCAGGGCAGCGTGGTGCTTGCGGGCAACGATGTGCATATCACCCCGGAAACGCCCCCGCTGTCACGCGCCCGCGGCACTGTGCAATTTACCGACACCGGTTTTTCGGTGAACGGCGTGCAGGCGCGCGCGCTGGGGGGCGACCTGCGCCTGGAGGGCGGAATGCGCGCCCTGCCCTCCGGTGCCGGTCCCGTCGAGTCCGCCATACAACTGCGGGCGCAAGGCACGGCCACCGCCGAGGGGCTTCAGCAGGCACGGCAACTGGGCATGCTTTCGCAGCTGGCCCGCAGCGCCACGGGCAGCACGCCCTACACGCTGGCGCTGGCGTTTCGCAGGGGTGTCCCCGAGATCCTGGTTGCCACCAACTTGCAGGGACTGGGGCTCGCGCTGCCCGCGCCGCTGGCCAAGACCGCCGACGCACTCCTGCCGGTGCGCTTTGAAACCCGGGTCGCCCAGGAGTCCCTGGCCGCGGTGCCCGCAGGTGCGGCCCCCCCGCCCTTGCGCGACCAGATGACACTGGACCTCGGATCGCTGGGATCGGCCAGCTTTCAGCGCGAGCACCAGGGCAACCAGACGCGCGTGTTGCGCGGCGCCATCGGCATCGGTCTTGGCGTGGGGGAGGTCGCGCCCTTGCCGGTGGACGGCGTGGCGGCGAACATTCGTGCAGAGCAGATGGATGTGGATGCCTGGGAAAAGGTGTTGACACAGGCCGCCATCGCCGAAGCAGCCCCTGCCGCCTCCGCCGTCGCTGTCGGGCCAGACCGCACGACGGCGGGCGTGGCGCAAGACTATCTTCCCACCGCCGTTGCCGTGCGTGCCCAGGCGCTCACCGTGCAGGGGCGCACATTGCACAACTTGGTGGTGGGGGGCTCGCGCGATGGCTCCACCTGGCGTGCCAACCTGGACGCCAGCGAACTCAATGGCTATGTCGAATACCGGCAGGCAGGTACCCGCGACAACCCGTCGGGCCGCCTGTTTGCCCGTCTGGCGCGCATGAAACTGCCCCAGAGTGCCGCCACGCAGTTTGAGACCCTGCTGGACGAGCAGCCCGGTACCCTACCCGCACTGGACATCGTGGTGGACGATTTCGAACTGCGTGATCGCAAACTAGGGCGAGTGGAAATCGAAGCGCAAAACCGGGGCGGCGAGACGGTCCAGCGCGAGTGGCGGCTGAGCAAGTTCAACATCGTGGCCCCCGAAGCCACCTTCACCGGCACGGGCAATTGGGCGCTGCTGGCTGGCAGCGAAAAATCGCTGCGCCGCCGCACGGTGATGAATTTCCAGCTGGACATCCGCGACTCGGGCGACCTGCTTGCCCGTTTTGGCATGGAAAATGTGGTGCGCCGCGGCAAAGGGCGCATGCAGGGACAGGTGGCGTGGATGGGCGCGCCCATGAGCCCGGATTACCGCTCCATGAGCGGGCAGATCAATCTGAACGTGGAATCGGGCCAGTTCCTCAAGGCAGATCCGGGGCTGGCCAAGCTGCTCGGTGTGCTGAGCCTGCAATCCCTGCCGCGGCGCCTGACCCTGGATTTCCGCGATGTGTTCAGCGCGGGGTTCGCGTTCGACTTTGTGCGCGGCGACGTGCGCATTGAGCAGGGTGTTGCCATCACCAACAATCTGCAGATGAAGGGCGTCAATGCAGCCGTGCTGATGGAAGGCAGTGCCGATATCGACCAGGAAACCCAGGACCTGCATGTGGTGGTGGTTCCGGAAATCAACGCCCTGACCGCCTCGCTGGTGGCCACGGCTATCAACCCGGTCGTTGGATTGGGCAGCTTTCTGGCCCAGGTGTTTCTGCGCGGCCCCCTGATCGAGGCCGCCACCCAGGAGTTTCACGTGGATGGCACCTGGACGGATCCGCACATCGAGCGCATTCCCCGCCGCAGCCGGGAATCGGGCAGCGCCCCTGCGCCCTCGGGGGCTGCGCAAGTGCCCGGCACACCGCCTTTGTCCGCAGGAGAGCCCTCATGAAGGTTGCAGCCTTGCAGATGGTCTCTGGCACGCAACGCAGCGACAACCTGGCCATGGCCCGCCGCCTGCTGGAGCAGGCCGCAGAGGCAGGCGCCGAGCTGGCCGTGCTGCCTGAGTACTTTTGTGCCATGGGGCTGCGAGACACCGACAAGCTGGCATTGCGCGAAACCCCCGGCGAGGGCGTTGTACAGGCGTTTCTCGCCCGCGCTGCACAGGAGCTTCAGTTGTGGGTGGTGGGCGGCACGCTGCCCATGCAAACCGCAGATCCGGCGCGCGTGCGCAACACCACACTGGTGTATGCACCGTCGGGCGAATGCGCTGCCCGTTACGACAAGATTCACCTCTTCCGGTTTGACAACGGGCGCGAACATTTTGACGAGGGCCGGGTGATCGAGGCGGGGGCTGAGCCGGTGCAGTTTGACCTGCCATCGCGCAGCGGCCACACCTGGCGCATCGGGTTGAGCGTTTGCTACGACCTGCGGTTTCCCGAGCTCTATCGCCAGCATGCCCGAGCAGGTGCCGACCTGCTGCTGGTGCCGAGCGCCTTCACCCACACCACCGGGCAGGCCCACTGGGAACTGCTGTTGCGTGCACGCGCGGTGGAAAACCTGGCCTATGTGCTGGCGTCCGCGCAGGGCGGAGTGCATGAAAACGGGCGCCAGACATGGGGGCACAGCATGCTGGTCGATCCCTGGGGCGATATCGTCAATGCACTGGCGCAAGGCCCCGGCGTGGTGCTGGGCGAACTCGATGCCGGGCGCGTGCGCCAGGTTCGCGCACAACTGCCCGCACTGGAGCATCGCGTCCTGTGATGATGCCACCGCGTCATCGCACTCCCTGGCAGCGCTGGCGCAGCGCATGGCGCCGGTGGTCGCTGTGGACCTTGCTGGTGGTCCTGGTGGTGTCCATGCTGGTCACCCTGGTATGGCTGGCCGGGCGCTACGAAGCCAGCCAGGTGCAGTCCCGGCTGGAGCGGGATGCCGCCGACGCGGGCTCCGACATCCGCTCCGCGCTCTCGCGCAACGTGCAGAGTCTGCAGGCACTTCAGGCGGGCGACCCTGGTCTGCTGGCCTGGGAAGTCAATGCGGCCGAACTGCTGCGCCAGCGCCGTGAACTGGTACGCATCGAGTGGCGGGATGGCAACCTGCGTCTGCGCGCCTATGCCCAGACGCCCTACCGTCCCGTGTCGTGGGACAACGCCAGCCGGGAGGGATCGCATTCCGATGCGGCCCTGGCCTGTACCAACGCGCGCCGGCTGAGCGCACCCGCCTATTCGGGCAGCTATTTTCAGCCCCATGGCGACGGTCTGGGCTCGGAGATGATGGAGCTGTGCCTGCCCCTCACCAATGCCGGGCGCCCCGCGGGTTTTCTGGTGGCCACCTATGCCCTGCAGGAGATGCTGGTGGACCTGGTAGGGCACAACCTGACCCGCAGCCAGGAGGCCTCGTTCACCGAGGCAGATGGCACCCGGCTGGCAGTGCTGGGCGCCGCCCGGCGCGGCACGCGCATGTTCACGGCACAGCAGCTGCTCGACCTGCCGGGCACCACGCTGGTGTTGCGCATGGACCGCTGGCACGGCGCCCCCAACCTTTTCCCCAACGTGCTGACTGCGCTGGTCACCGCCATGTCGATTGCCTTGGTGACCGTGATGGTGGTGCTGGTGCGGGACAACCGCCGCAGGCTGCGCGCAGAGCGTGACCTGGCGGACGCCCTGGCCTTTCGCAAGGCCATGGAAGACTCTCTGGTGACCGGTTTGCGCGCCCGCGACCTGCAGGGGCGCATCACCTACGTCAACCCCGCGTTCTGCGCCATGGTGGGGTTCAGCCCGCAAGAACTGCTCGGGCAAAGCACGTCCGCACCCTACTGGCCGCCGGAACTCTCCGAAGAATACCGGCAGCGCCAGGCCAAGCGCTTTGCCGGTGGCATGCCCCCGCGCGAGGGCTTCGAATCGGTCTTCATGCGCAAGGACGGCACGCGGTTTCCGGTGCTGATCATCGAGGCCCCGCTGATCAATGCCTACGGGCTGCACACCGGTTGGATGAGTGCCTTCCTGGACATCAGCGAACAGCGCCGCATCGAGGAACTCTCGCGCGCCTCGCAAGAGCGCCTGCAGGCCACGGCGCGACTTGCCACCGTGGGCGAAATGGCCTCGCTGCTGAGCCACGAACTCAATCAGCCCCTGGCAGCCATATCCAGCTATGCCACCGGGTCGCTGAACCTGCTCGATTCCAACGCCCCCGGCACCGCCCATGCGGGCGACCTGCAGGACGTGCGCATGGCGATGCAGCACATTGCCCGTCAGGCCGAGCGCGCCGGACGTGTGATCAAGAGCGTGCATGATTTTGTGCGCCGCCGCGACCAGACGCGCGAGGCCGTGCCGCCCCAGGAGTTGCTCGATGCCATCCTCCCGCTCATCAGCCTGCAGGCGCGCAAGCTGGGCGTGCGCGTGCAGACCACGGTGGAAGCCCAGCTGCCTTATGCGCTGTGCGACCGCACCATGGTCGAGCAGGTGCTGCTGAACCTGGCCCGCAATGCCATGCAGGCGATGGACGACGCCGCCATCGAGCCGCGCATCCTGGACATCCGGGTGCGGCGGGGCGCGTCCAACGCCTACAGCAGCTGGCTGGAGTTTTCTGTGACGGACTGCGGGGTGGGCATTGCGCCCGAGGTGGCGCAGCAGCTGTTCACGCCGTTTTTCACCACGCGCGCCGAGGGCATGGGGCTGGGTCTGAGCATGTGTCGCACGGTGGTCGAGCAGCACGGTGGCGTGCTTGCCTACGAGCCCCACGCGCCGCGTGGTACGGTATTCACCTTCACCTTGCCCGTCTGTCAACCGGCCTCACCCTGATGGAACCCATATCCAACGCCATTGTGTACATCGTGGACGACGACGCGGGCGTGCGCGAAGCGCTCGCCTGGTTGCTGCGCTCACGCCGACTGCTCAGCGAGTCGTTTGACAGCGCCGAAGCTTTTGACGCGATGCTGAAGGCGCAAGCCGCACCGTGCCGACCCTGCTGTCTATTGCTGGATGTGCGCATGCCGGGCATGAGCGGCCTGGCACTGTTCGACCTGCTGCTGGCGCGGGGCGAACTGGCCGCCATGCCCGTGATCTTCCTGACCGGCCATGCCGACGTTCCCACGGCGGTCGATGCGGTCAAGCGCGGGGCTTTTGACTTTTACGAAAAACCATTTTCCGACAACGCACTGGTCGATCGCATCGAACAGGCGCTGGCGCAGTCTGGCGCCCACCTGGAGCAATTGCGCCAGCGCAGCAGCCTGCAGGTGCGACTGCACGATCTGACCGAGCGCGAGCGCGATGTCATGGACCTGGTGGTGGCCGGCTTGCCCAACAAGCTGATTGCCGACCAGCTGGAGATCAGCGTGCGCACCGTCGAAGTGCACCGCGCACGCGTGTTCGACAAGATGCAGGTGAAGTCAGCGGTGGAGCTGGCCAACCTGCTGCGCGCCAACTCCTGAACCTGCAGGGGCGCGGTGCGCAGGGTTTACGGTTTAGCCGCGGGGGCGCTCACCCACATAAATTTCGACCCGGCGGTTGCGGCTGCGGCCTTGTGCCGTGTCGTTGGTGGCAATGGGCTGGCGTTCGCCCATGCCTTCGATTGCAATGCGGCGCCCGTCGACGCCACGGCCCGTAAGGTAATTTCGCGTGCTGGCAGCGCGCTCCAGCGACAACGGGTTGTTCACGGCATCGCTGCCGGTGTTGTCGGTGTGGCCGATGATGCGAACGTCGGTGTTCGGGTTGTTGCGCAAGCCTTCAGCAAACCGGTCAAGCACCGGCGCAAAGTTGCCCTGGATGTCCGAACGGCCCACGGCAAAGGAAATGTCGCTCGGGATGTCCAGCTTGAGCTGGTTGTCTTGCGTTTGCGTCACGGCAATGCCCGTGCCCTGGGTAGCCTGCTCCATCTCGCGCTTTTGGCGCTCCATGTTCTGCGACCAGATGTAGGTGCCCAGTGCGCCCACACCCGCACCCACCACGGCGCCTGTGCCTGCGCGACCGCCGGTGGCCGAGCTGAGCACGGCACCTGCCAGTGCACCCACGCCCGCGCCGGTGGCGGTGCGGCGCTGGGTATCGCTCATTTCGGCACACCCAGTGGCCAGAATGACAACGGCGGCAACGCCGGTAATGAGGTATTTGCGCATGGCTAGGCTCCTTGTAAATGATGGGACGGAATGAAAATCCGATGTTGAGTCGGGAGTGTTCACTCTACGCCTTCACAAGGGTATAGGCCAGTCGGCAGGCGCCTTGTAGGACGAAACCTTGCAAACGTCGGGCCCGCGCTCAGTGCGTGGGCGGTTCGGTATTTTTGTCCGGCGGCGGCGCCTTCAGCTCGCCGCCCTTGCGCCCGGAAAACATCGTCCACCACACGATCAACCCCAGCACCACCAGCGCCAGCAGCGCTTCAAGCAAAATCAGCCCCATGAAATTGACACTCCTGCGCCTTGTGATGACGGCGCTGATTGTAGGAACGCTGGCCGCCTGCTCCACCCCACCCGCGCCAAGCCCCGCGCAGCCAGGGGCCATCGCGCCGACGCCGACCACCGCCGGCGCGGCCATGACGGGCGACACCGGGCCGCTGCCGTCCTCCATGTCGCAGCCCAAGAGCCGCTGGATTGCGGTGCGCTGGGCCGAGCTGCCGGGCTTTGCCGACGACGCGTTGCACGAGGCCTGGAATGCCTGGATCAAGGGCTGCGAGCGCCCCCAGCCCCCCTTCACCGTGTTGTGCAGCGAGGTGCGCCAGCTCAGCATTGCCAGCGGTGACGAGCAGCGCGCCTGGATGGTGCGGCGCCTGCAGCCCTACCGCGTTGAAGCTGCCGACGGCAACGCCGAGGGCCTGCTGACCAGCTACTACGAGCCCATGATCGACGCCGCCCGGCAGCCCGGCAACGGCTACACCGTGCCGGTTTACGGCCTGCCCGCCGGGCACGGCAGCCGCAAGCCCTGGTACACGCGCCAGCAGATCGACACCCTGCCCGAGGCGCAGGCGGCGCTGCAGGGGCGGGCGATTGCCTGGCTGCGCGACCCGGTCGAATCCCTGGTGTTGCACATCCAGGGCTCGGGACGCCTGCAGATCACCGAGGCCGACGGCCGCGTTACCACCGCGCGGGTAGCCTATGCGGGCACCAACGACCAGCCCTATCAGAGCGTGGGCCGTTGGCTGCTGGACCAAGGCGCAACGCGCGATGCCACCTGGCCCGGCATCCGCGCCTGGCTGGCGCAAAACCCGCAGCGCACCAACGAGTTGCTGTGGAGCAACCCGCGCTACGTGTTCTTTCGCGAAGAGCCCTTGAGCCCGCTGGATGCCCAGTTTGGCCCGCGTGGCGCGCAGGGCGTACCGCTCACGCCCGGCCGGTCGATCGCAGTGGACCGCCAGAGCATTCCGTATGGCACGCCGGTGTGGCTGGCCTCCACGGGTCCGCAGGTGTCGATGCAGCGCCTGGTGATGGCACAGGACACCGGCAGCGCTATCGTGGGCGCGGTGCGGGCCGACTATTTCGCCGGCTGGGGTGCCGAAGCGGGCGAGCTGGCCGGGCGGCTCAAGCAGGGCCTGCGGTTGTGGGCCCTGTGGCCGCGTTGAGCGGGCTACACCGGGGCCTTGCCACTGCCTGGCATTACACGCTGTTTTTATATCAAAACAGCCTCTAGTGCTTGCTGCATAAGCGCTTATAGCTATTATTTAAGGAGCTATTCAATGGCGCGGAAACGGACGCCTCCGAAGGATCAGCGCTCCATGAGGTAGCGCACCACCGCGGGCGGCGATTCGCCTCGGTGGAAGGCCAGCTTGCGCTCGCGCAGCGCCACATCGGACGCGGTCACCCGGTCAAAGCGGCGCAGGTGCTCGGTCCACGACTCGTCCACGATCTGCTCCACATAGCGCGCCGGATCGGCCAGGTCGTGCAGCAAATCGCACGACAGCGCCCCCTGGCGCAAGCGGCTGCGGCGGCTTTCCTGCATCAGGGTGCGAAATTCTGCGGCGCGCGCCGGGTCGATGGTGTATTCGATGGTGACCACCACGCGCCCTGCCTGCGGCGGCGTGGTTGCCACCGGTGCCTTGAAGGCCTGCGAGGGGCTCAGGTCTTCTTCCATGTGGCGATCGGTCACCAGGCGCTGCACCAGGGCCATGGCCATCACGCCCGTCAGCGCGGCCAGCGCCAGGCTCAGGTGCACCGACGTCACCGTGGCCACCTGCCCCCACACGGCAGCGCCCAGCGCGGTGGCACCCATGATGGACATCTGAAAGATGGACATGCCGCGCGCGCGCACCCAGTTGGGCAACGCCAGCTGGGCCGACACGCTGAGCGAATTGGCCGTGGTGATCCAGGCCATGCCCGCCAGCACCATGGCCGGCACGGCCACATAGATATTGGGCGCAATGGCCATCACCGCCATGGCGGCCGCCTGCAGCAGCGTGCCGCGCAGCACCAGCACATCGCGCGCCATGGCCTGGCGCAGGCGCGGCAAGAACATGGCGGCAACGATGGCACCCGCCCCCATGCTGGCCAGCAGCAGCGTGAACATGCCCGCGCCGCCGCCGTCAAGCCCCCTGGCCACCAGCGGCAGCAGGGCCATCAGCGCCGTGGCGTGCAGAAAAAACACGGCAATGCGCCACAGCACGGCCCGCAGGCGTGGCGACTGGCGCACAAACTGCAGGCCCACCCGCATCGCGCTGGGCAGCTTTTCGCGCCCCAGCGGGCTGGGCACATGGGTGCGCTTCCAGCGCATGATGACGAGACCCGAGATGACCGACAGCACCGCGTTGAGCACAAACACCCAGGCGCTGCCCGCGCTGGCGATGATGGCGCCAGCTACCAGCGGGCCGATGATGCGCGAGGCGTTCATGGCCACGCCGTTGAGCGCCAGGGCCGCAGGCAACTGCGGGCGGCTGACCAGCTCGGGCACGATGGCGGCAAACACCGGCCAGCGCATGGCCAGGCCGATGCCGTTGGCAAAGGTGAGCGCCAGCAGCAGCGGCGCCGTCATGCCGCCGGCCAGGATGGCCACGCACAGCACCAGCGCCACGGCCGCCACCCAGAACTGCGTGGCAATGAAATACCTGCGGCGGTCCAGTATGTCGGCCAGCGCGCCACTGGGCAGGCCCAGCAAAAACACCGGCAGCGTGGAGGCCGACTGCACCAGCGCCACCAGAATGGGCGAGGTGGTGAGCGTGGTCATGAGCCAGGCGGCCGCCACGTCGTTCATCCACATGCAGGTGTTGGCGGCCACCCAGGTCAGCCAGAGCATGCGGAACACGGGGACAGACAAGGGGGCCAGCGGCGAGAGGGAGACGGCTGCGGTGGCTGCCGGCGCGCCTTCTTCCAGCTTTGCGGTCACGGATGTCTCTGTGCCGTGGGCGAGGGCGGCGCGGTCTGCGGCCGCATCAGACTGCGGCGGGGTGGCCGGGTTCTGCGTGGACGGGTCCTGCAAGGGCGGGGGTGCAACGCTGCGCGTGCTTTCGTGGGACGGCAATGGGGGCATGTCCGCCGATTGTGCGACGGCTTGCCGCGCGGCGCAGCGGCCCCCGGGCGCGACCCGTACCCGGTCATGGCCATGGCTTGCACAGTAAAGAATATGGGTCAAAACAGGCTCTAACGCTTATCCATAAAGCGCAAATAGCTATGAATTAAATAGCAATTACAGCCGCGGCCGTGCCAGGTGGGTGAGCGGCAGGGCGCTGCTGGCCTTCACCTCGCCCAGCGAAAAGCTGGTGTGCATGTCTTTCACATTCGGCAGGTTCAACAGCACGTCGCGCGCAAACAGCGAAAAGCTGTCCAGGTCGCGTGCCACCACCTGCAGCTCGAAAGTGCCAGTGCCGCTGATGTAGTGGCATGTCACCACTTCCGGAATCTGGCGGATGGCCTCTTCCATGGCACGGGTCAGGTTGCCGGTGCTGCGGTCGGCGTCCAGCCGCACAAAGGCCAGTACCCCCAGGCCAATCTTGTGCCGGTCGATCTCTGCGCGGTAGCCCTTGATGAAGCCTTGCTCCTCCAGCGCACGCACACGGCGCCAGCATGGTGCAGCCGACAGGCCGACGCGCTGGGCCAGTTCGGCGTTCGTCAGGCGCGCGTCGGTTTGCAACTCGCTCAGGATGGCGATGTCAAATTTGTCTAAATCATTCATGATTTCCCGATTCTAAGAAAGATCCTTTCTAAATCGAGGGTAAACGCGGCATGAAAACGCAAGCACATAGCGCGGCACAGTGCATAAACTGCCCGCAGCCACCCAAGACGTTGCCCGCCACCGCCCACCCGGCGGCGGCGGTGCGCGCCCCACCACTGGAATCAGCCATGAACGCCCCATTGCCCGAACACATCCGCAAGGCCCTCGAAACCGTGAGCCTGGAAGACAAATACACCCTGGCCGAAGGCCGTGCCTTCATGAGCGGTGTGCAGGCCCTGGTGCGCCTGCCCATGCTGCAGCGCCAGCGGGACGCGGCGGCAGGTCTGAACACGGCGGGTTTCATCAGCGGCTACCGGGGCAGCCCGCTGGGCACCTACGACCAGGCGCTGTGGGCGGCCAAGAAGCACCTGGCGGCCAACCACATCGTCTTCCAGCCCGGTGTGAACGAAGAACTGGGCGCCACGGCGGTGTGGGGCACGCAGCAGCTCGACCTGTACCCGCAAAGCAAAAAGTTCGATGGCGTTTTCGGCATCTGGTACGGCAAGGGCCCGGGCGTGGACCGCTGCTCGGACGTGTTCAAGCACGCCAACATGGCGGGCACTGCCAAGCATGGCGGCGTGATCGCCATTGCGGGTGACGACCACATCAGCAAGAGCAGCACCGCGCCGCACCAGAGTGACCACATTTTCAAGGCCTGCGGCACGCCGGTGTTCTTTCCGAGCAGCGTGCAGGACATCCTCGACATGGGCCTGCACGCCTTCGCCATGAGCCGTTTTTCAGGCGTGTGGTCGGGCATGAAGACCATCCAGGAGGTAGTGGAGTCGTCCTGCAGTGTGAGCCTCGACCCCGACCGCGTGAAGATCGTGATGCCCGAGGACTTTGCCATGCCGCCGGGCGGCCTGCACATCCGCTGGCCCGACGCGCCGCTGGAGCAGGAGGCGCGCCTGATGGACTACAAGTGGTACGCGGCCCTGGCCTACGTGCGCGCCAACAAGCTCAACTACAACGTGATTGAGGGCCAGAACGACCGCTTCGGCATCATCGCCAGCGGCAAGGCCTATAACGACACGCGCCAGGCGCTGGTGGACCTGGGGCTCGATGACGACACTTGCCGCCAGCTGGGAATTCGGGTGCACAAGGTCAACGTGGTGTGGCCGCTCGAAGCCACCATCACGCGCAGTTTTGCCCAGGGGCTGCAGGAGATCCTGGTGGTGGAAGAGAAACGCCAGGTCATCGAATACCAGGTGAAAGAAGAGCTGTACAACTGGCGTGCCGATGTGCGCCCGCATGTGCTGGGCAAGTTCGACGAACCTGAAGGCGACATCTCGGGTGGCGAGTGGTCCATGCCCAACCCCAGCCAGAACTGGCTGCTGCGCGCCAAGGCCGACCTCACGCCCGCCCTCATTGCCAAGGCGATTGCCAAGCGGCTGAAGAAGCTCGGTGTCTCGGCAGACATCGTGGCCCGCATGGACGCGCGCCTTGCCATCATTGAAGCGAGCGAACGCGCCATGACCGAGCTCAAGGCCGACACCGGCGAGCGCGCTCCGTGGTTTTGTAGCGGCTGCCCGCACAACACCAGCACGCGCGTGCCCGAGGGCTCGCGCGCCGTGGCGGGCATCGGCTGCCATTACATGACGGTGTGGATGGACCGCAGCACCTCCACCTTCACGCAGATGGGCGGTGAGGGCGTGTCGTGGGTGGGGCAGTTCCCGTTCACCGAGGACAAGCATGTGTTCGCCAACCTGGGTGATGGCACCTACTTCCACAGCGGCTTGTTGGCCATCCGCCAGAGCATTGCTGCGGGTGTGAACATCACCTACAAAATTCTCTACAACGACGCCGTGGCCATGACTGGTGGCCAGCAGATCGGCGAGCGCCCCGAGGGGCACTCGGTGCTGCAGATCATGCACAGCGTCCAGTCCGAGGGCGCCGTGAAGATTGTCATCGTGACCGATGAACCGCAGAAGTACGACGGCGTGCCGCTGGCCGATGGCGTGACGGTGCACCACCGCGACGAACTTGACCGCATCCAGCGCGAGCTGCGCGAAGTCAAGGGCTGCACCGTGCTGATCTACGACCAGACCTGCGCCACCGAAAAGCGCCGCCGCAGGAAGCGCGGCAAGCTCGCCACGCCCGACAAGACGGTCATCATCAACGAACTGGTGTGCGAAGGCTGTGGCGACTGTTCGGTCAAGTCCAACTGCCTGAGCGTCGAGCCGGTCGAGACGGAATTCGGCCGCAAGCGCCGCATCAACCAGAGCACCTGCAACAAGGACTACTCCTGCGTCAACGGCTTCTGCCCGAGCTTCGTCACCATTGAGGGCGGCAAGCTCAAGAAGCCAAAGAAAGAGAAAAAGGGCGACCTCTCCAGCCTGCCGCCCCTTCCCGAGCCGGTGCTGCCCGTGGCCGAGCAGGCCTGGGGCATCGTGGTGGGCGGTGTGGGCGGCACGGGTGTCATCACCATCGGCTCGCTGCTGGGCATGGCCGCGCACCTGGACGGCAAGGGCGTGGTCACGCAGGACGCGGGTGGCCTGGCGCAAAAGGGCGGCGCCACCTGGAGCCACATCCAGATCGCCAACCGGCAGGAAGCCATCTACACCACCAAGGTCGATACCGCCAAGGCCGATCTGGTGATCGGCTGCGACTCCATCGTGGCCGCGAACAAGGTCACGCTGGCCGTGATGCAGCCGGGCCGCACCTTCGTGGCCCTCAACACCCATGGCACGCCAACGGCCTCGTTTGTCACCAACCCCAACTGGCAGTTCCCGGGCGGCAACTGCGAGAGCGCCGTCGTGGCGGCGGTGGGCGCCGAGCTGGTGGGCAGTTTTGACGCCGAGCAGGTGGCGGTGCAACTGCTCGGCGATAGCATCTACACCAACCCGCTGCTGCTGGGCTTCGCCTGGCAAAAGGGCCGCGTGCCGCTGTCACACGCCGCGCTGATGCGCGCCATGGAGCTCAACGGCGTGCAGATCGACAACAACAAGGCAGCCTTTGAGTGGGGCCGGCGCTGCGCGCACGACTTGGCGGCGGTGCAGTCACTGTTTGCCGCCGCCCAGGTCATTGAGTTCGTCAAGAAGCCCGGGTTGACCGAGATGGTGGCCAAGCGGGTGGAGTTCCTCACGGGCTACCAGGATGCCGCCTATGCGGCGCAGTACCGCGCCTTCGTCGACAAAGTGCAGGCCGCCGAGGCCCGGCTGGGCAGCAGCACGCGCCTGGCCGAGGCCGTGGCGCGCTATCTGTTCAAACTCATGGCCTACAAAGACGAATACGAAGTGGCCCGCCTTCACACCGACAAGGCCTTCACCGACAAGATCGCCGCGATGTTCGAGGGCGACTACCGAATCGTGCACCACATGGCGCCACCCCTCATGGCCAAGCGCAACGAGAAGGGCGAGCTGGTCAAGCAGTCTTTCGGCCCCTGGCTCCGGCGCGCCCTGGGCGTGCTCGGCGGGCTCAAGGGCCTGCGCGGCGGCGTGCTGGACCTCTTTGGCAAGACGGCCGAGCGCCAGATGGAGCGTGCGCTGATTCAGGATTACCGCGCCTGTATCGAGGAACTGCTCGGCGGCCTGACACCCGAGCGGCTGGCGCTGGCGGTGGAGATTGCGCGCATCCCCGAAAACATCCGGGGCTATGGCCACGTGAAAGAGCGCCACCTCAAGGCCGCGCGCGCCCAATGGGACGGCCTGATGGCCCAGTGGCGTGGCAGTCCGACAGCCGAGCCCCGGCGCCAGGCGGCCTGAGCCGTGGCGCAGGTGCCACGGTTCGCCTGCAGTGCCAGCATTCGCGTGGGTGTGTTTGCTATATAAATAATAGCTATTTACGCTTACTCATAAAGCGCTAGAGGCATATTTGACCTGTTTTTTCCGGTGACCGGACGCCGATTGGTCCTGCGCGGCAAACACCCGGCGCCGGCCTGGGTCTTGGTACTTTGGCGCGGCGCAGGGGGCCGCATACAATGATCCGTTTCGCCACGGCACGGCGGGTATTGCGTGCCGGTGGTGGGTTGTGTGTGTTTTGACCATCCTTTGTGGAGTTCTGTCCGTGTTTATTTCTTCTGCTATTGCCCAGACCGCACCCGCCGCTGCCACTGGTGGCGGCGACATGATGTCCTCGCTCACGGGCATGTTGCCCCTGGTGCTGATGTTCGTGGTGCTGTATTTCGTCATGATCCGCCCCCAGATGAAGCGCCAGAAAGAACACCGCGCCATGATCGACGCCATCGCCAAGGGCGATGAAGTGGCTACGGCCGGCGGCATCATCGGCCGGGTCACGCGCCTGTCCGAAGGTTTTCTGCACGTCGAAATTGCCAGCGGTGTGGAAGTGCAGGTCCAGCGCAGCGCCGTGGCGCAGGTGCTGCCCAAGGGCACGGTCAAGTAAGTTTCCAAGTCCAATGCATGGCGGTGGCAGGCCTTGCGTCTGCCACCCGTTGAAGCTGTCTGTGAGATAAGAGCGCGATCATGAACCGTTATCCGGTCTGGAAGTATGCGATCCTGGTGATCGTGCTACTGGTGGGGGTTTTGTACACCCTGCCCAATTTTTTTGGTGAAGCGCCTGCCGTGCAGGTTTCGTCGGTCAAGACCACCGTCAAGGTCGATGCGGCCGTGCAGCAGCAGGTGGAAGAAGTGCTCAAGGCCGCCGGCCTCACGCCCGACCTCGTCACGCTGGATGGTGGCTCGGTGCGCGCGCGCCTGGACACCCCCGACAACCAGCTCAAGGCCCGGGACGCCCTCCAGAAGGCCCTGGTGCCCGACCCCGCGAATCCCTCCTACATCGTGGCCCTGAATCTGGTGTCGCGCTCGCCGGCCTGGCTTACGGCCCTGCATGCGCGCCCCATGTACCTGGGGCTGGACCTGCGTGGCGGCGTGCACTTCATGCTGCAGGTGGACATGCAGGCCGCGCTGACCAAGAAGGCCGAGTCTTATGCGGGCGACATTCGCACCGCCCTGCGTGACAAGAACATTCGCCATGGCGGCATCAGCCGCGATGGCCAGACCATCGATATCAAGGTGCGCGACGAAGCCACGCAGACGGCGGCGCGCAACCTGATCGCCGACCAGTTCGCCGACCTGCAGACCGTCAGCACGCCCGATGGCAACGAGTTCCGGCTGCGCGCTACCATCAAGCCCGAGGCCACGCGCCGCGTGCAGGAGCAGGCGCTCAAGCAGAACATCGTGACGCTGCACAACCGTATCAACGAGCTGGGCGTGGCCGAGCCCGTCATCCAGCAGCAAGGGCTGGATCGCATCGTGGTGCAGCTGCCCGGCGTGCAGGACACCGCCAAGGCCAAGGACATTTTGGGCCGCACTGCCACGCTGGAAGTGCGCCTGGTGGACGAAGGCACCGAAGCACGAGCAGCAGAATCCGGCCGGGGCCCGGTGCCGTTTGGCTCCGAGCGCTACCTGGAGCGCAGCGGCCAGCCCGTCATCGTGAAAAAGCAGGTCATCCTGACCGGCGAAAACCTCACCGATGCCCAGCCCGGCTTTGACGGTCAGACCCAGGAACCGACCGTCAACCTCACGCTCGATGCCAAGGGCTCGCGCATCTTCCGCGACATCACCCGCGAGAACATCGGCAAACGCATGGCCATCGTGTTGTTTGAAAAGGGCAAGGGCGAGGTGGTCACGGCCCCCGTGATCCGCAGCGAAATCGGCGGTGGCCGCGTGCAGATCTCCGGCCGCATGACCACGGCCGAGGCCAACGACACCGCACTGCTGCTGCGCGCCGGATCGCTGGCCGCACCGATGGAAATCATCGAAGAATTCACCATCGGCCCGAGCCTGGGCGCTGACAACATCGAGCGCGGCGTGAACAGCGTGGTGTGGGGCCTGGTCGCCATTGCGATTTTCATGTGCGCCTACTACATGCTCTTTGGCGTGTTTTCCAGCATTGCACTGGGCATGAATGTGCTGCTGCTGCTGGCCGTTTTGTCGATGCTGCAGGCCACCCTGACGCTGCCCGGCATTGCGGCCATGGCGCTGGCGATTGGTGTGGCCATTGACTCCAATGTGCTCATCAACGAACGCATCCGCGAAGAGCTGCGCGCGGGCGTCAGCCCGCAGGCAGCCATCCACACAGGCTACGAGCGCGCCTGGGCAACCATTTTTGACTCCAACGTGACCACGCTGATCGCCGGCCTGGCGCTGCTGGCGTTTGGCTCGGGTCCGGTGCGCGGGTTTGCCGTGGTGCATTGCATCGGCATCCTGACCAGCATGTTCTCGGCTGTGTTCTTCTCGCGCGGACTTGTGAACCTGTGGTACGGGCGCCAGAAGAAACTCAAGAGTGTGTCGATCGGTACGGTCTGGAAGCCAGAAGCCGGCACCGACGTGGCCAAGACGAACTAAAGGACAGCGGCCATGAGATTGTTTGCTCCGGTATCCCCTGTGCGTTGCGCATACGCGCCTCTTCTGAAAACTCCAAATAAGGAATAGAGATCATGGAGTTTTTCCGCATCAGAAAAGACATTCCCTTCATGAAGCACGCGTTGATCTTCAACGCGATTTCCTTCATTACCTTCGCGCTTGCCGTGTTTTTTCTGCTGACCCGCGGACTGCACCTGTCGGTGGAGTTCACGGGCGGCACGGTCATGGAAGTGGCTTACAGCCAACCTGCCGAGCTGGCCAAGGTGCGCGAGACGGTGTCGGGCCTGGGGTATGCAGACGTGCAGGTGCAAAACTTTGGCACCGCCCGCGACGTGATGATTCGCCTGCCCGTTCAAAAGGGCGTGTCGTCGGCCCAGCAAAGCGAGCAGGTTCTGGGTGCGCTCAAGGCGGTCGACCCCGCGGTGACGCTGCGTCGCACCGAGTTCGTTGGCCCGCAAGTCGGCGAGGAGCTGGTGCAAGGGGGCCTCATGGCCCTGGCCATGGTGGTGGTGGGTATCGTGATCTACCTTGCCATGCGGTTTGAGTGGAAGTTCGGCGTGGCCGCCATCATCGCCAACCTGCACGACGTGGTGATCATCCTGGGGTTCTTTGCGTTCTTCCAGTGGGAGTTTTCGCTGTCGGTGCTGGCCGCTGTGCTGGCTGTGTTGGGCTACTCGGTGAACGAGTCGGTGGTGATTTTTGACCGGATCCGCGAGGCCTTCCGCAAATACCGCAAGATGAACACCGCCGAGGTGATCGACCACGCCATCACCAGCACCATGAGCCGCACCATCATCACTCACGCCTCCACCGAGGCCATGGTGCTCTCGATGTTGCTGTTTGGCGGCCCCAGCCTGCATTACTTTGCACTGGCGCTCACTATCGGCATCCTGTTCGGCATTTACTCGTCGGTGTTCGTGGCAGCCGCCATTGCCATGTGGCTCGGTGTGAAACGCGAAGACCTGATCAAGACAGTCAAAAAAGAGGATGAGGATCCGAACGATCCCAACGCAGGGGCTACGGTCTGACCCACTACCATTAAGGTATGCCTACACCGCCTCCTTCCGTTCCGCAGCGTCGCCTGGCTCGCCAGGCGCGTCAGAAATTTGTGGAAGGGATCTGCGCAGGACTGCCTGAGGTGGACAAGACCGTCCTGGACTTTCTGTCCCAGCTGATGTCCCAGACCGGCACGCAACGCGAAATGCATTCGCGGCGCGATGCCTGGCAGTTGTACCAGCAGCACCACACCGACTGGATTGCACGCACGGACCGAAGCCTGCGTGAAGCGCTGGCGCCGCACATCAGCACCACACGCGGCACCCAGATGGGCGGCGGTCATTTCGAGTTGCTCAGCGACGATGTGGTGGAAAACAAGATCGCAGCCTCCCGCATGGCGCTCACGATCACCGAACAGGTCAGCCATCAGCTCGACACGGTGCGGCTGCGAACGCAGTCGCTCGAAGGCCAGGAGCTCGACAGCAATGACATTCTTCGCCCCGAGGCCGTCTGTCTGATCGCCGTTGAGCAGTGGGTCGAATCCGGCCTGCCGCGCACCGACCTGCTGACCGTGGTGGGCCCCCTGCAGCGCGAGTTGGCCAACCTGCTGCAAAAGCAGTACCAGGCGGTGAACGTGTTTTATGTGGAGCAGGGCATCACGCCGCAAAACGACCTGCGGTCACGCGTGCGCCGGACCGAGGGCGGTGCGGTGGCCAACCGGGACTCTGGCGCAAGCGGACTTGCATCGCAGGCGTTGACGCAAACCCGGGAGGCCATGGCCGCCGGGCGCGCCGCACCACCGCGACAGGGCCAGCCCCAGGGGATGGCTCCAGTCTTTGCCACAGGCATGACGCCACTGTCGCGCGCACGCCAGCGCGCGCAGGGTGTCATGGGGCAGCTGCGCCGGCTGTTGACCCAGCCCGCCACCGGCTTTGATCTGGTCAACGCGCCACCCGCATCGGCGGCGCTGGCGCATGCCCTCACGGCCCACCGCGTCCAGGCCGACACCTACTACAGCGGTGTCGCCACGCTCATCGAAGACTACAGCCCCGCCGCCGTGGTGCAGCTGGCGGGCGCGGTACGGGAGCGTTCCACCGAATTGAAGAAAAAGGCCTCCACGGCTGGCGAGAAGGCCATCATCGAGGTGGTAGCGCTGATGTTTCAGAGCATTCTGGCCGAAGACCGTATTCCCCCGGCCGTGCGCGTCTGGTTTGCGCGGTTGCAGGTGCCGGTGCTGCGCGTGGCCCTGGCAGAGCCCGAGTTCTTCAGCAACATCGCCCACCCGGCCCGCCAGCTCATTGACCGCATGGGGGCGTGCGTCATGGGATTTGATGCGACGTCGATCAATGGCAGCGCCCTGGAGGCGGAGATTCGCCGCGTGGTGCAGGTGATCGAGCAATACCCTGAGACCGGGCGGCGGGTTTTTCAGCTGGTGTACGACGAGTTCGAAAAATTCCTGTCGAAGTTCCTGACCGAAAAGCAGGCCACCTCGCGCCTGGTCAGCGTGGCGCAGCAGGTGGAGCAGCGGGAAACGCTGGCCATCCAGTACACGATCGAGCTGCGCACCATGCTGCGCGACATGCCGGTGCGCGACGAAATCCGGGAGTTTCTCTTCAAGACCTGGGCCGAGGTGCTGGCCCTCTCGGCTGTGCGCGATGGCCCTCAGCATGCCGATACCATCACCT
Organism: Acidovorax sp. BoFeN1; assembly: GCF_003345135.1. Classification (NCBI taxonomy): domain Bacteria; kingdom Pseudomonadati; phylum Pseudomonadota; class Betaproteobacteria; order Burkholderiales; family Comamonadaceae; genus Acidovorax; species Acidovorax sp. BoFeN1. The sequence continues at coordinate 20,600 of NZ_QOZT01000014.1, read as the reverse complement.
TCAAGCGCACGGCCGCCGATCTGGTGTGGGCAGCCAGCGCCAAACCCCATCGCAGCGACCGGGCACTGGTGATCCAGAGCCTGCCCGGCCTGCTGCAACGCCTGCGCCAGGGGCTGGCGCTGATGGGGATCGCCGCTGCCGCGCAGGATGCGCAGATCAAGGTGCTGACCGACACCCTGGCCGATGCCTTCCTGTCCAAGACGGCATCCATTCCGCAGGCGCATATCGAAGCCATGGCCAAGCGGCTGGCCAACCTCGAAGACTTCATCGGGGACGCCACGCTGGGAGACATGCCGCTCAATGCCGACAACATCGAGATGATGCTGGGCATTGATGCCTCGTCCATCCATGTGATTGCGGACAACGGGGCGCCGGTGGACGAAGCCATGGTGGCCTGGGCTCAAGAGCTGCAACGGGGCACGTGGTTCACCTTGGACCACAACGGATCGTCGGCCCAGGTGCAATACGCCTGGCAGAGCCAGCGCAAGCAATTGCACCTTTTTGCCGCCACGGACGGCAGCAGCTACCTCATTCAGCTGCGCCGCCTGGCGGCGTATCTGCAATCCGGGCTGCTGGTGCCGCAGGACGAAGAGGGTCTGACGTTGCGCGCCACGCGCGATGCCTTGGCCAAGCTGGATGCCAACCCGGAGCGGTTGCTGGGCTGACCCGCACGCCCAAACCCAAACGCCCGCACCTACGACAGTGCCGGCTGCCTGAGGGCCATTCCTGCGCAGTTGCTGTCAGAGCGAAAACTAGGCGAAGCAGCGCAGGGGGAGGGGGCTGCGAATCCTGCTCAGGCGCTGCCCATGCGCTGAAACAGGCCACCCGGAAGGCGTGCCACCACGCCTGCCAGCTCCAGTTCGAGCAGCTCCACCTGCATGGCGGCGGTGTCCATGCCGGTGCGTGCCATCAAGGCATCCAGCCCCACAGGGTCAAATCCCATCGCCTGGAGCAGTGCGCTTTCGGGTGGAGCGGCGGGGGCGCTGTCAGTGGGGCTCAGGCCGCAGGAGGCGGGTTGCGATGCAGCGCCTGGAACGGGAAGGTGCAGTTCTTCCAGCACATCCTGTGCAGATTCCACCAGCTTGGCGCCTTGCCGTATCAGGGCATGGCATCCGCGCGACTGGGGTGCATGGATGGAGCCAGGAATGGCAAATACTTCACGCCCCTGCTCCACCGCCAGCCGGGCCGTGATCAACGAGCCGGATGCCAATGCGGCCTCCACTACCAGTGTGCCCTGGGACAGTCCCGCAATGATGCGGTTGCGTTTGGGGAAATTGGCCGCCAGGGGCGGTGTGCCGAGGGGGTATTCGCTGATCAGGATGCCGTGGGCGGCAATGCGCCGCGCAAGTCCCAGGTTCTGGCGGGGGTACACCCTGTCAAGTCCCGTGCCCACCACGGCAATCGTGGCGGGAGCGTTGACATGGGCCAACGCGCTGTCCAGGGCTCCTTCGTGTGCGGCGGCGTCCACGCCCAGTGCCAGCCCGGACACGATGGTCAGACCGGCTGCATGCAATGCACGCGCAAACTGGCGCGCGTTGTCCGCGCCCTGGGCGGTGGGGTTGCGGCTGCCCACGATGGCCAGGCAACGCCCGGCGGGAAAAGGATTGGCCGCCCACATCGCTGAAGGGCCGATGCCATACAGCGCCAAGGGAGGGTCTTCCGTGTCGAGCAGTGCCTGCGGGTAACGCCCATCGCCCAGCGTCAGAAAAACCCGAGCGGGTCCGTCGGGCACCGTGTCCTGCAACCACGCCCAGGTGGTTTCCAGTTGCTGTGCCAGACCGTCCGGAACCAATCGCAGGGCACGCGCCTGTGAGGGCGTAACGCACTGCGTCAGCGCACCCTCCGGTTGCTCGAAGATGGCCTCAGGAAGACCAAAGGCCGCCAGAAGGCGGCGGGCGGTGCCGTTGCCTACGCCCGGGGTCAGGGTCAGTCGCAACCAGCCGGCGAGTTCATCGCGGTCCATGGATGGGGTGGGGTCGAGGCGCGCTTGCAGACGAAACGACTGCGCGGCCTCCGGTTCCGTCCTTAGTCGGGATTGACCAGCCGGTCACCCACTCGCACGCCGGTGCTGATTTCCAGAATCAATGCGTAGGAAACACGGTCAAACGTGCGGAACACCATGACGTGGCCATTGCGCTCGCTGGGCAGTTTGATCACGGTCTTTGCCTCGTCCGTGCTGTCCTTGATGCGGTCGCCCATCGTCATGATGTGGAGAACCTGGCCGGCCTCCATGCCATCCTGGGAGCCCCTGTTGATCGCAACGACCTGGTTCTGTGCCGCGTAGGTCACGGAATTGCCGCCATAAATCGAGACCACCCGCGCATCGACTTCCATCTGGGGTGCGCGCGGCGTGTAGCTGACAAAGGCGCGCGCCGGCGCTGGCAGCAGCCGGTCGCCCGCACGAACCTCTTGTTTGGTGGCGGTCAGCTCGACCGTGGCGGGTACGTACTCGACCACTTTGCCACCTTTGCCATCGGCCGTTTCTTCCAGCGACTCGCCCCGCACAAGTTCGGCTTTTCCGACGTATTGCGCTTCGTAGCCCAGGATTTCACCCGTCACCGGATCTTTGAGTGCAATGGCGTCCCGGAAAATCCGGTAGTGGCGGGGCGCACCTGGCTCCATGCGCAGCGGAGTGGCGGCATCGCCACGGGCATAGGCCCGGTCGCCGTCCGCCATCAGAACGCGGTGATCCACCGTGGCCACGATGCGTGGCGCGCGTTCCAGCACCTCGGCATCCACCACCAGCGGCTCCACCAGGAAGGGCTCGATGAGGTGGGGCTTGAGCGTGGGCAGGGCGGTGTCGGAAAGGCTGTCGCTGCGCGTACGCGGAGACACCCGCACCGTGTCAGGCTCGCCACGGGCGCTGGTGCGAAGACGTGCATAGCCGCCATCCTTTTCCAGGTACAGCGTCTGTCCCGGAAAAATCAGATGCGGGTTGGGCAGGGCCTTGAGATTCATGCCCCACAACTCGGGCCAGCGCCAAGGGCGCTTGAGGTACATGCCGGAAATGCCCCAGAGGGTGTCACCACGTTTCACTACATAAGTGTCGGGAGCACCCGGAGCCAGCTCGGAAAGAGGAACCCCACGTTCGGCCACCTGCTGCGCCGTTGCCCGCTGGCCACTGGAAACCGGGAAGTTCTGCGCTTGGGCCGGAGCGACAAGCAAGGCGCCGGCAAATACTGTCAACGCGCCCAAGGCGTTTTGCCGCACGCGGGTGAATGCCGTCATGTTGTTCCTTTTTTGATGCATTGTGAAACGCCCCCTCACTGGCGCCGCGGTCGATTGCGTCATGCAAGCCGCCGGGCAGATACGTTACAAACGATCTGAGATTCTCTGCTCAAGCCCTTGATTGGGCAACGAATATTGCGGTCAGGGGCTGCAGCGGGCGCCAAAAGTGGCGAAAATAGCGACAGCTTTCACCTTCATTCATGGCAATTCTTCCCATTCTCTGTTACCCGGATCCTCGTCTTCACAAGGTTGCACAGCCGGTTCAGGCCGTCGATGCACGCGTCCAGACGCTGGTTGAGGACATGCTCGCCACGATGTACGACGCCCACGGCATCGGCCTGGCGGCCACGCAAATCGACGTGCACGAGCGCATCGTGGTCATCGATGTCTCCGAAGAGCGCAACGAACCGCTGGTGCTGATCAATCCCGAAATCGTCTGGGCCAGCCCGGAAAAGCATGTGGGCGACGAGGGCTGCCTGTCGGTGCCGGGCATCTACGACGGCGTCGAACGCGCTGCTGCAGTGCATGTGCGCGCCCTGGACGCCCAGGGGCAATCGCGCACCCTCGAAGCCGAGGGACTGCTGGCGGTCTGCGTCCAGCACGAGATGGACCACCTCATGGGCAAGGTGTTTGTGGAATACCTCTCCCCCCTCAAGCGCAACCGCATCAAGACCAAGCTGCTCAAGCAGCAGCGGGACGCGCGCGAGTGAGCACCTGGAGGCGACGCCTTGGTATCGGCGCTGTTGCGCTGGTCGCCGGGGTGTTGCTGTCGGCCTGCGCATCGCCCGACCTGGAAAAGCCGGGAGCCCGGCGAGCAGATGTGCTGGCGCGGCTGGGCGCATCGCACAGCACGACTGCCCTGGAGGGCAACCGGGAGCGCCTGCTGTATTCCACCCTGCCCGCAGGCCGCCGGGTATTTCATCTCGACTTTGATGGCGCCGGGCGTCTTGAACGCGTCGAGCAGGTGCTGACCTTGGCCCGCTTTTCGGGCGTTGCACTGAACACATGGACCCAGGCCGATGTCGAGCGCACCTTCGGCCCGCCGATGCTGGTCGAACGGGTTGCCCGTTTTGACGGCGACATCTGGACCTACCGGTTCATGGACGACTACGAACCGCGCATGGCGCACATCCACATCGACCGCGCCGGCACCGTGCGCCAACTGGTTTTCTCCGATGACCAGCCGCCGGGTGACGACAGGGATTTCTGACAGCCGCCACCGGGCCCTTCTTCATGAAAATCATTTTTGCCGGAACCCCTGAATTCGCCCGTGTCGCATTGCAGCGCCTGCTGAGCGCCGGGTTCACCGTGCCCCTCGTTCTCACGCAGCCCGACCGGCCCGCAGGCCGGGGCATGAAGCTGCAGGCCTCGCCCGTCAAGCAATGCGCGCTCGAGCAGGGCATTGCCGTGGCCCAGCCCCGCAGCCTGCGCCTGGACGGCAAATTCCCCGAAGACGCTGCTGCCGCCCGTTCGGCGCTGCTGGCCGCCCAGGCCGATGCCATGGTGGTGGCGGCCTACGGCCTGATCCTGCCGCAGTGGGTGCTGGACCTCCCGGCCAGGGGTTGCCTCAACATTCACGCCAGCCTGCTCCCGCGCTGGCGCGGCGCCGCACCCATCCACCGTGCCATTCAGGCGGGCGACACCGAGACGGGCGTCACCATCATGCAGATGGATGCGGGGCTGGACACGGGCGCCATGCTGCTGACCGAAAAGCTGCCCATTGGTCCCCGCGACACCACCGCCTCGCTGCACGACCGGCTGGCCGACATGGGTGGCCGCCTGATCGTGGAGGCCCTTGAGCTGGCCGCCTGCGGTGGTCTGCAGCCTGTCCCGCAACCGGAGCAGGGCGTGACCTATGCCCACAAGATCGAGAAATCCGAGAGCGCAGTGGACTGGTCGCTGCCAGCGCACGTGATTGGCCGGCAGATCCGGGCTTTCGATCCGTTTCCCGGGGCGAGCACCACGCTGGGCACCGAGACCGTCAAGCTGTGGGGCTACGAAATTAATAGCTATCAGCGCTTGTCAGATAAGCGCTGCGGGCAGATTTTATCGATAGACAGCACCGGCGTGCTCGTGGCCTGCGGTGAAGATGCCCTGCGCCTGACCACCTTGCAGCGGGCCGGAGGCAAGCGGTTGCCGGCCTCCGAGTTTCTGCGTGGCTTTCCGCTGCAGCCCGGCATGGTGCTGGGGGAGGCGCAGGCACCCGGCACCCCCGGCGCGCCGACAGCGCCATGAGCCTGCAGGCGGTCGGCCAGACCGTGCGCCACCCGGCGTTTCGCCTGGCCATCACCGACATGGCGGGCACCTCGCTGGGCATCGCCGCCTGGGGCATGGTGACCGGTGTGGCCATGGTCAAAAGCGGCATGTCGGTATCGCTGGCCATTTTCATGTCGCTGCTGGTGTATGCAGGCAGCGCCCAGCTGGCCGTGATTCCGCTGCTGGCCACCGGAGCGCCGCTGTGGGTGGTGTGGCTCACGGCGTCGTGTGTGAACCTGCGCTTCGTGATTTTCAGCAGCCTGTGGCGCAGCTACTTTGTGCACCTGCCGTTGCGCCAGCGGCTGGCCATTGGCTACTTCAGCGGCGACGTGATCTTTGTCGCCTTCATGAAGCGCTTTCCCGAGCCACGCCCCGCGCCCGAGCAGGTGCCCTACTTCTGGGGCGCCGCCACCACCAACTGGCTGGCCTGGCAGGTGCCTTCGATTGCCGGCATCCTGCTGGCCAACGCCGTGCCGCTGTCGTGGGGGCTCGGGTTTGCGGGTGTGCTGGCGCTGTTGGGGGTGTTGCTGTCGCTGCTGTTCGACCGCGCCACCTGGCTTGCTACGGGCGTGGCCGCTACGGCCGCCATTGCTGCTTTTGCCCTGCCGCTCAAGCTCAACATTCTGGTGGCCATTGCCGCCGCGATCGCGGTGGGCCTGCTGATCGAGGCCGTGGACCGGCGCCGCCACCGCCCCGAGGTGCTGCTGGTGCCGGCCGACAGCATGATCCCGGCCGACGAGTTCGAACAGGTCGAGGCCGGCGATGCGGTGGCGCTGCGCGAAGAGTTGCATCCATGAGCTGGGACTGGCTCGAACCCTTTCTCGCTGTGGTGGGCCTGGCTGTGCTCACCCTCGTGACGCGATCCTTCTTCATGATCCCCGAGCGCGAGATGCCCTTGCCCGACTGGCTCAAGCGCGGGCTCAAATACGCGCCCCTCGCCGCGCTCACGGCCGTCATTGCGCCCGAAATCTTCATGTCACACGGCGAGTTCATCACCACGCTGAAGGACGCGCGCCTGCCCGCCGTGCTGTGCGCCAGCGCCTACTACTTCTGGCGCCGGGGCATTCTGGGCACCATCGTGGTGGGGATGCTGGTGTACCTGCCCCTGCACATCGGCTGGGGCTGGTGAACATCGTGCTCCCCCTGAGCCGCTGCGCGGCTTCCCCCTGAGGGGGACGCCGCCAGTGGCCTGGCAAAGCCAGTTCCACGGCGCCCGCTGGCCTCGGGCACGCCAGTTCGAAAGGCTCGCTCACTAAAATGGTGGCCCTCATTCCATTCCCTCCCAACCGCTGACGCCTTCCTCCATGAACATCCTTCGTTTTTCCGATCTGTGCGCCCAGGGCAAGGCCCGCAACCAGCGCGTCTTCATCCGTGCCGACCTGAACGTCCCGCTGGACACCGCCGGTCACATTACCGAAGACACCCGCATCCGCGCCTCGATTCCGTGCATCCGCATGGCCCTAGACGCGGGCGCCGCCGTGATGGTGACCAGCCACCTGGGCCGCCCCACAGAAGGCGCGTTCAAGCCCGAAGACTCGCTCGCTCCCGTGGCCCAGCGCCTGTCCGAGCTGCTGGGCCGCGACGTGCCGCTGCTCGCCGACTGGGTGGACGGCGTTACCGTGGCCCCGGGGCAGGTGGTGCTGCTGGAAAACTGCCGCGTCAATGTCGGCGAGAAGAAGAACAAGGAAGAACTGGCCCGCAAGCTGGCTGCCCTTTGCGATATTTTTGTGAACGACGCATTTGGCACGGCCCACCGCGCCGAGGGCACCACCTACGGCATCGCGCAATACGCCCCCATTGCGTGCGCCGGCCCGCTGCTGTCGGCCGAAATCGACGCCCTGACCAAGGCCCTGGCCCGCCCCCAGCGTCCACTCGCCGCCATCGTGGCCGGCTCCAAGGTGTCCACCAAGCTCACCATCCTGCAAAGCCTGGCCGACAAGGTAGACCAGCTCATTGTGGGCGGCGGCATTGCCAACACCTTCATGCTGGCCGCCGGCCTGCCCATCGGCAAAAGCCTGGCCGAACCCGATCTGCTGGACGCGGCCAGGTCCGTGATGGCCGCCATGAAGGCGCGCGGCGCCGAGGTGCCGATTCCTACCGACGTGGTCACCGCCAAGGCCTTCGCGGCCGATGCGCCCGCCACCATCAAGGCCGCCACCGATGTGGCCGAGGACGACCTCATTCTGGACATCGGCCCCGACACCGCCGCACGGCTGGCGGCGCAGCTCAAATCGGCTGGCACCATCGTGTGGAACGGGCCCGTGGGCGTTTTCGAGTTTCCCGCCTTTGAAAACGGCACGCGCGTGATTGCCGACGCCATTGCCCAGTCGCCCGCATTCAGCATTGCCGGCGGCGGAGACACCCTGGCGGCCATTGCCAAATATGGCATCGAGCAGCAAGTGGGCTACATCTCTACCGGCGGTGGCGCGTTTCTGGAGGTGCTTGAAGGCAAGACACTGCCCGCGTTCGAGATTCTTGAAAAACGGGCTGCCGCGCAATCCTGAGTGCACGGGTTTTCGACGCCGCGGTGGCTGGCACGCCCGCCCGCGTGCCCGTTGGGGGCCAGCGCGCCGACAGCGCAAGCGCGGCATTGACTCACTCTGCTGCCCGATACTTGGGCACACACGGTAGGCGGCGCTGCCTGCACCGGCATTCCGGCGCAGGCGTAGTGCACCCCATGGTTGAAGGAATGGCGCGTGAAATCTGCAAGTGATACCTGGTTCGACGAGGCCTACTACCAGCGTTACTACTTCGACAAGAAAACCAGCGTGATTGACCCCGAACACGCCGAGCGGCTGGGCGCGTTTGTGTGCAGCTACCTGCAGTACCTGCGCGTGCCGGTGAAGCGGGTGCTGGATGTGGGCTGCGGCATCGGCCTGTGGCGTGCGGCGGTGGCGCGGCATTTTCCCGATGCCAGCTACCACGGCGTGGAGTTCAGCGACTACCTGTGCGGGCGTTTCGGCTGGGAGCGCGGTTCGGTGGTGGACTACCAGGCCCATGACCCGGCCGAGCCTTTTGACCTGGTGATCTGCCAGGGCGTGCTGCCCTACCTGAACCCGTCCGACCTGAAACTGGCCCTGCGCAACCTGGGCCGGTTGAGCCGGGGCGCGCTGTATGTCGAAGCCGTCACGCGCGAGGACTATGAGCGCGACATCCTCGACGAAGACCTGACCGACCCGCGCCTGTTTCGCCACCGGGCCGAGCTGTACCGGCGCGGCCTGCAAGAGGGCTTTACCGAGCTGGGCGGCGGCGTGTGGCTGAGCCGCCAGTCCGAGGTGCCGCTGTTCGAGCTCGAATGCGCAGGTGGCCGATGACCGTGGCTATGGCGCCCGTGATTCCCCATGCCGTCTCGCGCCAGCGCACCGAGCGCCTGGCGCGCAGTTCCAAGCCCTTTCTGGCGCGCGGTGGCCCGCGCGGCGAGCGCTGCGCAGGCTGCCGCCTGCTGCCCAGCCACTGCCTGTGCGCCCTGCGCCCGGCCGTGCCCACGCGCGCGGGGGTGTGTTTGCTGATGGGCGACGTCGAGGCGCTCAAGCCCAGCAACACCGGCTGGCTGATCGCCGACGTGGTGGCCGACACCTTTGCCTTTGGCTGGGCGCGCACCGCCGTGCACCCGGATTTGCTAGCCCTGCTGGCCGACCCGCAGTGGCAGCCGGTGGTGGTGTTTCCGGGTGACGACGTGGCACCTGAGCGGGTGCTGACCGGTCTTGCCTGCAACGCAGGCCCCGCTGCCCCGCACAGCGCCAGCGGCAAGCGCCCGCTGTTTGTGCTGCTCGATGGCACTTGGCCCGAGGCGCGCCGCATGTTTCGCAAAAGCCCTTATCTGGACCGCCTGCCCGTGCTCACCCTGCAGCCGGGGCAACGCTCGCGCTACCGCCTGCGCCATGCGCTGCACGATGACCACCTGTGCACCTCCGAGGTGGCCGCCCTGTGCCTGGAACTGGCGGGCGAGACCCGCGCGGCGCAAACCCTGGAGGCTTACCTTGACGTGTTCACGCACCACTATCTGCAGGCCAAAAACCAGCTGCCGGTGGACGAGAACGACGCGCTGCACCAACGCCTGCGCGATCTGGGCGCGCAGGCCTGAGATCGTGAACACGTTCTGAGCCACGTCCCACCCGGCACCAGCACCCGGTGCCGCGCCAGGGGATTGCGCCCCGGGCGCAAAATGCCCCCATGAAAGCACCCCCCCGCCTGCAGTCCCTCATTGAGGAAGGCCTGATCGACACCGTGGTCCGCCAGCTCATGAGTGGCAAGGAAGCCATGGTTTTTGTGGTGCGCTGTGGCGATGAAACCCGCTGCGCCAAAATCTACAAAGAGGCCAACAACCGCAGCTTCCGCCAGGCCGTTGATTACACCGAAAACCGCAAGGTCAAAAACTCGCGCTCGGCCCGCGCCATGGCCAAGGGCAGCAAGTTTGGCCGCCAAGAACAAGAAGCCGCCTGGCAAAGCGCCGAGGTCGATGCGCTATACCGCCTGGCCGCAGTCGGCGTGCGCGTGCCGCAGCCCTATAACTTTCACGACGGCGTGCTGCTGATGGAGCTGGTGACCGATGCCCACGGTGACGCCGCCCCGCGCCTGAACGATGTGAGCTTTACGCCCGAAGACGCCCGCACACACCATGCCACCCTGGTGGCCGAGGTGGTGCGCATGCTGTGCGCGGGCGTGGTGCACGGAGATCTGTCGGAGTTCAACATCCTGCTGGCGCACTTGCCGGGCGTGGATGGCGCAGAAGATGCGGATGGCCCCGTCATCATCGACTTGCCCCAGGCGGTGGACGCCGCAGGCAACAACCACGCCCAGCGCATGTTGCTGCGCGACGTGGCCAATCTGCGCGATTTTTTCGGCCAGTTCGCGCCCGAGCTGCGCAGCACGCAATACGGCCCCGAAATCTGGAGCCTGTACCAAAGCGGCCTGCTGAGCAACGAAACCCCTTTGACCGGCCGCTACGCGCCAGACCATGTCGACGTGGACATGCAGGCCGTGCTGCGCGAGATTGACGATGCCCGCGACGAAGACGCGGCGCGCAGGCTGCGCATGGCCACCACGGTCTGAGGGCGCGGGGGCCTGCCAGCAGGCCTTTGTGCACAGGGCATCGCACCCGTGCTTTACAGTAGCCGCCCCGCAGCATGCAAACCAACACACCAGCCCACGATGGCTGCACCCTCTATGACCAAAGACCTGGCCCGACAGAACGAACTCAAACCCATGGCGCTGTGCGAGCCCTGCCAGGGCATCCAGCGCAACTGGCGCAAGGCGCCCGGCCACGCCGAGCTGGTGCAGCGCGGCAACCGCAAGGAAGACCGTGAACAGGGCCCCGTCACCATCACCCGCTATGTGTGCGACCGCTGCGGCACGGCGTGGGAGTATGAGAACGACAAGGACAACCAGAAAGCAGGCTGGTCCGTGGTGGGCCGGTAGTTGCACGGCAACGCGTTGCTATCAAAATTGATAGCTATCAGCGCTTGATGGATAAGCGCTAGAGGCCATTTTTGCCTTAACCTTTGGCCGCACAAGCCGATGGACCGTGTCCATCGCCTCGGCAAAGCGCTACGCCTGCGGCTTTGCGAGCAAGCCGGGCGCATGGTGGGTGAATGGATCAGCCCATCAAATCGCCCATGAATCAACAGCTTGCACCGTTGCGTGAATGGATACGCCGCCACGGCCCGCAGATGCGGCACCTTTTCACCTGGCCCGTGTCCCACCTCCGTTCAAGGAGATATTCCCCATGCTGCATCGCAGACGATTTCTGACCACCGCCTCCAGCGGCTTGGCCCTGGGCGCAGTGGCGCTGCTGCTGGGGCGTGGCGCGCTGGCGCAGCCCAGCTACACCGTGCCGTTGGCGCAGTTGCAGGAGATGGTGGCGCCCAGGTTTCCGCGCAGCGTGCCCGTGCAGGGCTTGTTTGACCTGACCCTGCAGGTGCCGCTGCTGCGCCTGCTGCCCGAGGTGAATCGCCTGGGCGCAACCATGGCGGTGGATGCCGCAGGCCCGGCCCTGCGGCGCAGCCATGCAGGCTTGTTCGATGTGGAATTTGCGCTGCGCTACGAGGCCAGCGACCGCACCCTGCGCGCCCACCAGATCCGGCTGGGGCGGCTGGATTTTCCGACCTTCAAGCCCGCTGTTGCGCAGCTCCTCAATGTCTACGCCCCCGTGCTGGCCGAGCAATCGCTGCGCGAAGTCACCCTGCACCAGCTGCGCCCGCAGGACACGGCCATGTTCGACGGCCTGGGCCTGCAGCCGGGGCCGATCACGGTGACGGCCAAGGGGCTGACGGTGGCTTTTGTGGGCACGCCGCCTTGAGGTGGATTTTTAATCAAAAACAATAGCTGTATGCGCTTGCTGAATAAGCGCTTGAGGCTGTTTTAGCTTAAATTTTGCCGCCAGCGCTGTGTGTGAGATGGCGGGCGTTGTCACAGGGCCATGCGCCACTGTCCTGCGCCTTGCACTGCACTGTTCCACGCAGCGACCTTTTTCGCGGCGTCTGAGGCCTTATCTTTCACAGACGCGCTGCCCGATCGCGGATGGCGCAAATCCAAGGAGCCCCCCATGCCGTCCACCCCCGTGTCTTTGTCTGCCGCCCAGCCCATCGTGCAAGCCCAGGCGCTGGGCCCGCTGTGGCCCACGATAGACCCGTTTTTGTTCTGCGCCCACCACGACGATGCCTACCCCGCAGGCAACACGGCGTTCGGACCGGCCGTGCCCATCGATGATCGCCAGATCGGCAGCGACTTCAGCCGCAAAGACGGCTGGAGCATGTACCACGGCGACACCGTGCCGGGCTTTCCGGGCCACCCGCACCGCGGCTTTGAAACCGTGACGCTGGTGCGCAAGGGGCTTATCGACCATTCGGATTCGCTGGGCGCGGCCGCGCGCTTTGGTGGCGGTGATGTGCAGTGGGTCACCGCCGGCAAGGGCATCGTGCACTCCGAGATGTTCCCGCTGCTCAACGCCACCGAGCCCAATCCGCTCGAACTCTTTCAGATCTGGTTGAACCTGCCTGCCAAGAGCAAGATGGTGGAGCCCCACTTCACCATGCTCTGGAACGAGCGCATTCCGCGCCTGGTGCGGCATGACGCGGCAGGCCGCACCACCACGGTGACCGTGGTGGCCGGTGCCCTGCCCGGCGCGCCCGCCCCGCTGGCGCCGCCCCCCGAATCCTGGGCCTCGCAGCCTGAGGGCGCTGTGGCCATCTGGACCTTGCACATGGAGCCTGGCGCACAGTGGACGCTGCCGGCCGCACAAGGCCAGGGCACACGCCGCATGCTGTATTTCTTTGGGGGTGACAGCCTGCGTGTGGGCCCGCAGGACGTGGGACAGCACGCCGCGCTGGAGCTGGTGGCAGGGCAGGACTGGCCATTGACCAACACCGGCGCAGCGCCCGTGGAATGCCTGCTGCTGCAAGGCCAGCCCATTGGCGAATCCGTGGCGCAGTACGGCCCGTTTGTGATGAACACGCAGGCCGAAATCATACAGGCCATGAACGACTACCGCCGCACCCAGTTTGGCGGCTGGCCCTGGGCCGAGCAGGACCCGGTGCATGGCACCGAGGCGCGGCGGTTTGCGCGCTACCCGGGGCAGACGGACGAAGAACGCCCTGCTCAGTCCGTGGCTGCCGGGTAGGTCCACCTGCTTTCGGCCCCACAGTCAGCGTGTTTTGGGGCCCGGGCGGCGCCTCGTGGACAATCCACGCTTTCCATGCACGCGCGGGTGCCGGGGTTGATCCTGCTGCACCGCCGCGCCGCTTCCCCGACCGAAACCGCAAACACCACCATGGCCACCATCACCAAAGACACCGCTGTCACCATCACCTACAAAGTCACCACGCCCCAGGGCAAGCCGCTGGACGGCGGCAGCCTGTCGTACCTGCATGGTGGCTATGAAAACATCTTTCCAAAGGTGGAGGCCGCCCTTGAAGGGCAGGCGGTGGGCTTCAGCACCGCGCTGGACCTGGCCGTGGAAGACGCCTTTGGCGCCCGCGATGAAAGCCTGGTGCGTACGATCCCCAAAGCCGAGTTCCCGCCCGGCGTGAAGGTCGGTGGCCAGCTGCAGGGTGTGGGCGCAGACGGCCAGCCGGCCGTGTTCAACGTGGTCAAGATCAAGGGCCCCGAAGTGCACCTGGACGGCAACCACCCGCTGGCAGGCCAGGCGCTGAAATTCAGCTGCAAGGTGACCGAAGTGCGCGCCGCCAGCGCCGAAGAGATTGCGCACCGCCATGTGCATGGGGCCCACGGCCACCAGCACTGAAGCGCTGCGAGCCCCCCTGGGCCCGTCGGTGCACTAGCTGCAGGCCGCTGTAGCAGCGCCGGAGGCCCAAGCCGGTGCCCACGCCCCCGTGCTGCCCCGCCGCCTGCACCTGCACCTGCACCTGCACTTGCACTTGCACTTGCCCATTGGCGCGCCGGTCGTCACCCACCCGCCCGTCGCCCGCTTTTCCCCACCCCAGACCACCACCGTCTCGCCACCAGGAGCTTTTCATGCACCGCACCATATTGGAAGAGAACGCCATCCACCCCGCCATTCGGGCGCAAGTGGCAGCGCTCCACCGCGAGTTGATCGACGAGGTGCAGACCACCGTCCGCGCCCATGCGGTGGTGGTGATCGGCATGTCGGGCAACCCGTTTGTGGGCAAGGCGCGCAAGGCGCTGGATGCCGCCGGGGTGCCGCATGAATACCGGGAGTTTGGCAGCTACCTCTCGCAATGGCGCCGTCGCAACGCCCTCAAGATGTGGACCGGCTGGCCCACGTTTCCCATGGTGTTCGTGCGCGGCGTGCTGGTGGGCGGGTGTGACGATGTGCGGGCGCTCATCGCCTCGGGCGAGCTGGCCAAGTTGCTGGCCGCTTGAGTCCGCTGGTGTGCCCCGGCTGCCGGGTAACGGCGAACGGCGGGGCGTTTTGCCGGGCGGGCTGGTGCAGCCTAGCCTCTGCCTGGCTGATCTGTCCGAAGGTCGGGAGCGCAGCATTTCGCCCGATGAACCGTCCGCATTGACGCGTAACCCCGTCGACACGCGAAGGCACGAGGTGAAGTGGTGCCTGGGGTTTTTGTGGGGGCTGCGCACCGAATAGCCTGCGGGCTGCTCCAATCGCTCCCATGCAACTTCACGACGACATGACCCTGCGGGTGACCGCACTGCCTGCCGATGCCCAGTGGGCGCCCTCGCCCCTGGCGGGTGTCGAGCGCCGCATGCTCGACCGATCGGGTGGCGAGGTGGCGCGGGCCACCAGCATCGTGCGCTATGCACCCGGTGCGCGCTTTGACCGCCATGTTCACGGCGGCGGCGAGGAAATTCTGGTGCTGGAAGGGGTGTTCTCCGACGAGTCGGGTGACCACCCGGCGGGGACCTACCTGCGCAACCCGCCGGGCAGCGCCCATGCCCCGTTTTCGCGCGAGGGCTGTGTGTTGTTCGTGAAGCTGTGGCAGTTCACCGCGGGTGACACGGCACCGCTGCGCCTGGACACCCGCGCGGGAGAGTGGCGGCAGGGCCTGGTGCCCGGCCTGACCGTACTGCCGCTGCATTCGCATGACGGCATTGACACCGCGCTGGTGCGCTGGGCGCCCCACACCCGGTTTCAACCCCACACCCATCCGGGCGGCGAAGAGATTTTGGTGCTGCAAGGGGTTTTTTCTGACGAATGGGGCCACTACCCGCAGGGCAGCTGGCTGCGCAGCCCGCGCTGGAGCCAGCACGCGCCGTTCACCGAGGCCGAGGGCGCGCTGATTCTGGTGAAGGTGGGGCACCTGGGCGTGACGTTTCTGGCACCCTGAGGTGCGGTAGTGCATTGCCGCCGTGGTGGTGGCAACCTCTTCGCCAGTCCCCCCTCTCGTTGTTGTTGTAGAAGTCTCCGTGGCCGTCGCAACTGTGGTGGCTGGTTTGCTGCGCAGGCCTGGCGGCCGGTGCCCCTGCAATCCGCCGCTGGGGCACGGTGGTCTTGGCAGCCACCATCTGGGCGCTGCGCTGGTGCGCGGTTTGGGTCAATGCGCTGATCCGGGCCGCCTCGGGCAGATTGCGCCAGTAGCGCGTGGGCATCTCTTCTTTTCACCATGTTCGGCTTGGGCCGCGCGGGGGTGAAGAGGTGGCGGTAGTCGGTGTGTCACAGCGCGGGCCATGTGGTGCGCCTGCAGGCGGGCGGCGTGCAGCGGGTCGTGGCGCAATCAGCGGCAGTGCGCGCGCCGCGTCGGGCTTGGGCGCTTGAGGTTCAGGGCGGCCTCGGTGCTTGGCTGCGGCTTGCACGCAATGGCAGGGATGAAGTGCAATTCACTCCCACGAGGTGTGACATCGGCGGGCGCAGTCTGCGCCGCATCGGCGCGCCTTTCAGACCGGTCCGTCGGCCCGCTATGGCGCCGCCGCCTTGTCTCTGCGCAACGCACTGCGCAGCAGCCTCGTCGCCCGATCCCGTAGCCCCGCAGGCTGGTCCCGCCGCGCCAGCGGGTTCGCCTTGGCTTGTGCACACGCCGCCAGAAAGTCGTTGAGGATGGCAGTGTCGTCCAGCGTGTCCGAACCGGCCCGGTGGAACTCGGGGTGCCACTGCGTGGCCGCGATGTAGCCGCGCCCCGGCGCGGGTTTGAGGCGAATCGCTTCGGGCACGCCGTCGGGCTCGCTCAGCGCCTCCACCACAAAGTCGGGCGCCACGCGCTTGATGCCCTGGTGGTGGATGCTGTTCACGCGCGCGCGCGGTGTGTTGGGGTAAAGCTTTGCCAGATGCGAGTCGGCCACGATGTGGATATCGTGGAAGTGCTGGTCGTACGTGGTGGCATTGCGGTGCTGCAGTGCACCGGGGTGCTGGGTCTGCAGGTCCTGGTAGAGCGCGCCGCCAAACGCCACGTTGATGAGTTGCAGGCCCCGGCAGACACCGAAAATGGGTTTGCCCACTTCGGCAAACGCTTTCACCACGGCCAGGTCGTAGAGGTCGCGCACACGGTCGCCCAGCCACTCCTCGCGCAGAGGCTCCTCGCCGTAACTGCCGGGCCACACGTCGGCGCCACCGTGCATGACCACACCGTCCAGCCACTCGGCATAGTGCGCCAGCGTCACATCACCGCGCGCTGTCTCGCCCGTGGGGCAGGGCACCATGACCACCATGGCCCCGGCGGACATGATCCAGTGCGCAATGGACTGCTCGACGTACTGCAGGGTTTTGCCCGTGAACAGCGGGCGCGCGGGGTCGGCGTGCTGAAAGCAGGCGGAAAGACCAATCTTGAGGCGGCGGGAGGCGGGCATGAAGAAGCTCCGAGGGGAAACACTGGGGCAGCGTGCAGCAAGTCCCGGCGTGGGAATCGTGCAATTATCTTTGTAGCACTCCGCCCCCACCACGTCTGTAGGAAAGTGCCGCACATGCCCAGCGCAGTGCCAGCCCGGACGCTCGGTGTGGTGTTTGCCACGAAATCGCCTAGACGCGACGGCCGTTTCTCTGGCTTCGACATGCGGCGGTCAGCGCGTTGCTGCGCCATGGCGTCTTGATCCCTGTTGGCTGGTGTGCCATTGACTGTCATCAAGCTCCAGAATCCGGTTGCGTGCATGATGCACACATACCGATGGCCGTGATTGCGTTGCCATGTCGTTGCAATTTCACAAGGAGAGCTCAATGCAAGTACAAGTACACACCGATGACCATATCCATGGCGGAGAGTCCCTGGCGCAATGGATTCAAGACGAGTCTGGCACCCGGCTTGCGCGTTTTCGCGAAAACATCACGCGCCTGGAGGTGTTTCTGACCGATGTGGATGCAGGCAAGTCCGGGGCGGAAGACAAGCGCTGCCGCATCGAGGCCCGCGTGGCCGGCCGTCAGCCGGTGGCCGTGACGGCCGAGGCCGACAAGATGGCCACTGCGTTCATCAGTGCGGTGGACAAGCTCACACGCGCACTGGATGCAGACCTGGGCCGGGTGAAAGATCGCCACGGGCGCGACACCATCCGTGACGCACAGGAATAAACCACAGGCCCCTGCACACTGAGCCCGGTCTGCCGGGGTCAGGCAGAAAAAAACGCGCCCTGGGGCGCGTTTTTTTGTGGGGGATTGCCGTGCTTACTTGGCCGTCACCACGCGCACCATTTCCAGGCACTTGTTCGAATAGCCCCACTCGTTGTCGTACCAGCTCACGACTTTCAGGAAGGTGCCATCGAGGGCAATACCGGCATCGGCGTCAAAGATCGATGTGCGGGTGTCGCCACGGAAGTCGGTGGCCACCACCTTGTCTTCGGTGTAGCCCAGCACGCCCTTCAAGGCGCCTTCGGACTGGGCCTTCATCTCGGCCTTGATTTCTTCGTAGGTGGCAGCCTTTTCCAGCTCCACCGTCAGGTCGACCACCGACACGTCGGAGGTGGGCACGCGGAACGACATGCCGGTCAGCTTCTTGTTGAGGGCTGGAATCACCACGCCCACGGCCTTGGCTGCGCCAGTGCTCGAAGGGATGATGTTCTCCAGAATGCCGCGGCCACCGCGCCAGTCCTTGTTGCTGGGGCTGTCCACCGTCTTTTGCGTGGCGGTGGCTGCGTGCACGGTGGTCATCAGGCCGCGCTTGATGCCCCACTTGTCATTGAGCACCTTGGCCACGGGGGCCAGACAGTTGGTGGTGCACGAGGCGTTGGACACGATGGCCTGGCCTGCGTAGGTGTCGTGGTTTACGCCAAACACGAACATGGGGGTGTCGTCTTTGGAGGGGGCCGACAGGATGACCTTCTTGGCGCCGGCATCAATGTGCTTCTGGGCCGAAACCTTGTCCAGGAACAGGCCGGTGGATTCGATCACCACGTCGGCGCCGACTTCGTTCCACTTCAGGTTGGCCGGGTCGCGCTCTTGGGTCAGGCGGATCTTCTTGCCGTTGACGATCAGGGTGTTGCCCTCGACCGACACGGTGCCCTGGAAGCGGCCGTGCACCGAGTCGTACTGCAGCATGTACGCAAGGTACTCAGGTTCCAGCAGGTCGTTGATGCCAACGACTTCGATGTCGCTGAAGTTCTGAACAGCCGAGCGCAACACGTTGCGGCCGATGCGGCCGAAGCCGTTGATACCAATCTTGATCGTCATAGCCTGAGTTTCTCCAAAGTTGATAGCGGAACCAATATGTCTTACTTGCGCTTGAGCGCCGCGAGCACCGTGGCCGCAACGTTCTCTTCGGTGAAGCCGAAGTGTTTGAACAGCACGGGTGCGGGCGCCGACTCGCCGTAGGTGTCGATGCCCACCACGGCGGCGCAGCCGTATTTCCACCAGCCGTCGGTCACGCCCATTTCCACGGCAACGCGCGGGAGGCCCGTGGGCAGCACGGCTTTTTTGTACTTGGTGTCTTCGCGGTCGAACGTGGTGGTGCTGGGCATGGACACCACGCGCACGGCCACCTTCTTGTCGGCCAGCAGGCGCTGGGCCTTCAGGGCCAGCTGCACTTCGGAGCCGGTGGCAATGATCACGGCCACGGGCTTTTTCTTGAGGCCCACGTCCGAAGGGTCGGACAGCACATAGGCGCCGCGCGAGATGTCGCCCAGGTCGCGCTTGGGTGCATAGGGCAGGTTCTGGCGGCTCAGCAGCAAGGCGGTGGGTTTGTCCCGGTTGGACAGGGCCACGCTCCAGGCCACGGCGGTTTCGGCCGTGTCGGCGGGGCGCCACACATCGAGGTTGGGGATGAGGCGCAGGCTGGCGGCGTGCTCCACCGACTGGTGCGTGGGGCCGTCTTCACCGAGGCCGATGGAGTCGTGCGTGAAGACATGGATCACGCGCTGCTTCATCAGCGCGGCCATGCGGATGGCGTTGCGGCTGTAGTCGCTGAAGGTCAGGAAGGTGCCGCCGTAGGGGATGAAACCACCATGCAGCGCAATGCCGTTCATGATGGCGGCCATGCCGAACTCGCGCACGCCGTAGTTGATGTGGCGGCCACCGACCTTCTGGCCACCTTCCAGCTCGGTCTGCACCACATGGCCCTGTGTGTCAAAGCGCAGGTTGGGTGTGCTTTTGGTGTTGGTGAGGTTGGAGCCGGTCAGGTCGGCGCTGCCACCCAGCAGCTCGGGCAATGCGGCGGTGAAGGCTTCCAGCGCCAGCTGGCTGGCCTTGCGGCTGGCCACGGTCTCGCCCTTGGTGTGGGCGGCGACCACGGTGTCCACGGCCACCTGGGCAAAGTTGGCTGGCAGGTTGCCTTCCATGCGGCGCTTGAACTCGGCGGCCAGCTCGGGGAAGGCCTTGCTGTAGGCGTCAAAGCGCTCGTTCCAGACAGCCTCAAAACCTTCGCCATTGGCCTTGGCATCCCAGTCGGCGTACACGTCTTCAGGAATCACGAAAGGCTCGCTCGTCCAGCCCAAGGCTTCGCGGGTGAGTGCAATTTCTTCCGCGCCCAGCGGCTCGCCGTGGGCCTTGGCCGTGTTGGCGCGGTTGGGGCTGCCCTGGCCGATGTGCGTCTTGCACACGATGAGGGTGGGGCGCTCGGACTGCTGCTTGGCCTCTTCGATGGCTGCGTCCACCTTGTCGGCGTCGTGGCCGTCGATGGGGCCGATCACGTTCCAGCCGCTGGCCTCGAAGCGCAAGGGGGTGTTGTCGGCAAACCAGGGAGCGACCTGGCCATCGATGCTGATGCCGTTGTCGTCATACAGCGCGATC
This sequence comes from Acidovorax sp. BoFeN1, assembly GCF_003345135.1. NCBI lineage: Bacteria > Pseudomonadati > Pseudomonadota > Betaproteobacteria > Burkholderiales > Comamonadaceae > Acidovorax > Acidovorax sp. BoFeN1. The sequence goes on along the minus strand of NZ_QOZT01000014.1, from coordinate 541 downwards.
AGCTTGTTGAGCTTCCAAGCGCCAGCCAGCGACACGGCTTCGTGGCTGATGCCTTCCATCAGGCAGCCATCGCCCAGGAAGGTGTAGGTGTGGTGGTCCACCACGGTGTGGCCTTCACGGTTGAACTCGGCCGCCAGCAGTTTTTCTGCCAGCGCAAAGCCCACTGCGTTGGTGATGCCCTGGCCCAGTGGGCCGGTGGTGGTTTCGACGCCGGGCGTGTGGCCGACTTCAGGGTGGCCCGCCGTGCGGGAGCCGAGCTGGCGGAAGTTCTTGAGCTCCTGCATGGGCAGGTCGTAGCCCGTGAGGTGCAGCAGCGCATACAGCAGCATCGAACCGTGGCCATTGCTCAGCACAAAACGGTCGCGGTCAAACCACTGGGGGTTGGCCGGGTTGTGCTTGAGGTGGCGGCCCCACAGCGCCACGGCCATGTCGGCCATGCCCATGGGGGCGCCGGGGTGACCGGAATTGGCTTGTTGAACTGCGTCCATGGCCAACGCGCGGATTGCGTTGGCCATCTGGTGGGATTGCTGGGTGTTGGCCA